>JALSSG010000134.1 GCA_026984355.1 Hydrogenothermaceae bacterium | reverse complement strand
TAGTAGCTTCCTCTTTAGAAGGCGTAATAGCCCAGAGATTAGTAAGAAGAATCTGTAATAAATGTAAAACTTCTTATAAACCTACTTTTATTGAGATAGAAGAGATTAATAAGCTTGCAGGTGAAAGGATAATAGATGAAAACGGAATTTTATATAAAGGACAGGGATGTGATGAATGTTTTGGTACAGGGTATAAAGGAAGAATAGCTATAGCAGAAATAATGGAAGTAGATGAAGACCTCAGGTCTACAATATCAAAAACTCCAGAAAGTACAGTAATCAGAAAAAAAGCATTAGAAAAAGGTATGAAAACTCTTGTAAAAGATGGTTTACAGAAAGTTTTAGCAGGTATAACTACTCTTGAAGAAGTAATACAGGCAACAAAGGTATAAAATGCCTATTTATAGATACAGAGCATATAACGAAAAAGGAAAAGAGATTACAGGTATTTTAGAGGCAACATCTCCATCAAATCTAAGAAAACAACTTACACAGAAGAACATATTTCCTTTTGAAATAGAAGAAATAACTTCACAAAAAAGAAAATTCTCATTAAATATAAAACTTGGAAAAAGTATAAAAGATGAGGAATTAGCACTTTTACTATATGAAATTGGACTTCTTTTAGAGAAAAATGTACATATAACAAATATCTTAGATATTTTATCTAAACAGTCAGAAAACGAAGACATAAAAAACGCTTTATTAAAAGCAAAATCCTTAATCCAGGAAGGAAAAAGTATAGCAGATGCTTTTGGTGAAACAGGAATTTTTCCTGCATTTTTAATAGAAATGATAAGAGCTGGTGAAACATCAGGAGCATTAGATAAAATCTTTCTATCTGCTTCAGAATTTATAGAAAAACAAAGTGATTTCAAGAAAAATCTTATATCGTCTTTAATTTACCCTTCTATAGTAATAACTGCTGGCTTTATAGCCATGATAATAATTATGACAGTAGTTGTTCCAACAATAACAAAAATATATCAGCAGTTTGGTAAAGAACTTCCATCAAGCACCAAGGCCGTTATAGCGTTTTCAAACTTTTTTTCTTTATTTCTAAAAACATCACCAATTATCATAATTGGTTTAATAATTGCAAAAATTAAATTTATAAAGAAAGAACATATAGATAAAATAAAATTAAAAATTCCATTTTTTAACAAAGTATACATATACTCAATGTTCTCATCTTGGGCAAAGACTTTAAGTCTTCTTTTAAAAGGTGGTATAACATTAGACACTGCTCTTGCTATTGCAAACAAATCTGTAGACAATAAAATCTTTTATGAAAAATTAAATAAAGTAGTAGAAGACATTAAAAAAGGAAAAAAACTTTCTTCCTCTTTAAAAGAAACAAATATTTTTGGTGAAAATGTAATCCAACTTATTGTCCTTGGAGAAGAAACAGGACAGCTTGATGAGATGCTTGATTTAATTTCTTCTATATATAGAAGAGAAACTGACAGACTAATATCTATATTCCTTAGTTACTTAGAACCTATGACAATAATAGTTCTTGCAGTAATGATAGGATTTTTCGTTTTTGCTACACTAATGCCTATAATGACTTTATCAGTTAAATAGATTATGCATCAGTTAAAAATAGAAAAATTAAATAAAAAATATGATTTTTACGTTTTAAAAGATATAACCTTTAGTATAAGAAAAGGAGAGTTTATCTCTATACTTGGACCTTCTGGCTGTGGAAAAAGTACACTGCTTAAATTAATAGCAGGTTTAGAGAAAGAAACCTCAGGAGATATATATATAGAAGGTAAAAAAGTTAATCATCTTCATCCAAAAGATAGAAATATATCTATGGTTTTCCAAAATTACGCTCTTTACCCACATATGAAAGTATTTGACAACATAGCAGTAGGACTAAAATTAAAAAAATTTCCTAAAAAACTGATAAAAGAAAAAGTTTTTAAAGTATCAAAACTCTTAAGGATAGATAACCTTTTAGATAGATATCCTTCCCAGTTATCTGGTGGTCAAATGCAGAGAGTTGCAGTAGCAAGAGCTATAGTAAAAAATCCATCTTTATTTTTATTGGACGAACCTTTATCAAACCTTGATGCTCAAATAAGAGAACAAACGAGAATAGAGCTAAAAAAACTCTTTAAAAGTTTAAATGCTACCGTGTTGTATGTAACACATGACCAGATAGAAGCAATGTCAATGTCTGATAGAATAATAGTGTTAAATAATGGACAGATACAGCAAATTGGAACACCTGAACAGATATATCATCAACCAGAAAATCTGTTTGTAGCTACATTTGTTGGAAATTTTAGAATTAATATTTTAGAAGGAATAGTAAAAGATAGTATCTTCCAAAAAGGAAAATTCTATTTTCCTGTAGATACAGATTATACAGGAAAAGCTTATCTATGTATAAGACCTGAACATATCAAAGATACTAAAACAGGAAAATACTCAGGAAACATATCTCTTGTAGAAAACATTGGCTCAGGATATATATACACTATAAATATGCAAGATAATATAGAACTTAGATTTTTATCTACAAACAGGTACTCTTTAGGTGAAATTGTTTCCTTTACTATAAAGGATAATAAATATTTTTTATTTGATAGTAGAGGAAGAAGAATTTAGTTAATGTTTAAAATTATTAAGTATATTTATCACCACCTGATTCCAGCCTTGACTCCCAGGATACTCAGATTTAATCAGATTTTTACTACTAAAACTTTCATAAGTCC
>JALSSG010000133.1 GCA_026984355.1 Hydrogenothermaceae bacterium | reverse complement strand
TCCATCCATGCTCCGTCTCTTTTACCTTCTCTTGCTTCAAGGTCAAGATAAAGTCTTCCAATTAGATTATCTTCTTTGTATAAATCATAAACATCAACAGTTTCATGCCATACTGGTGTATCTATTTTTTTAAACTCAATCTTAAAAAGTTTATTTAAAAAGCTAAATAAACCTTTAACTACATTATTTTTTTCAAAATATGGTTTATATTCTTCTTCATTAACAGTTAATGTTTCTTTTTTGAATTTTTCTGCGTAATATGAAAAATCAAACGCCTGGAGATTATCTTTTAAACCAATTTTTCTTGCAAATTCTTGAAGCTGTTTTAATTCTTCCTGTGCTTTTGGTCTGGATTTTTCAGCTAATGTTCTTAAAAAGGATAATACTTCTTCTGGAGATGAAGCCATTTTCTTTTTTAAGGAAAGCTCTGCATAATTTTTAAAACCAAGTAATGTAGCTTTTTGATGCCTTAACTTTAATATTTTTTCTAAAACTGTATCATTTTCAGGAGCTCTTGTAACATAAGCTCTATACAGCTTTTCTCTCTTTTCTCTATTAGAACCATAAGTCATATAAGCTATATAGCTTGGTGCATG
Source organism: Hydrogenothermaceae bacterium (assembly GCA_026984355.1). GTDB lineage: Bacteria > Aquificota > Aquificia > Aquificales > Hydrogenothermaceae > JAADDZ01. Next base: position 2,145 of record JALSSG010000133.1, on the reverse strand, counting down.
TAATGTAAATTTGTATACTGTTTTTCCATCTTTTTCTATTTTTGCTCGCTGTAAATCCTCTTCTGGTAGTTCTTTTACATCTTCAAAATCTTCAATAATCATTTCATAACTATCTGTAGCATTAAGAAGGTTTTGAGCAAATTCATTTTGAAGCTGACTTAACTGAATATTTATATCCCTTAACTTACTTTTTTCTTCTTCAGGTAAAGAAACACCATTTAGCTCAAAATCTGTTATTAAGTCTTTTAATACCTTCTTTTGTGCCTCTGTTAAAAATTCTTTTTCTTTTTCATAAATCTGTTTAAAAGCTTCATATAGCTTTTTATTTTGTCCAAGCTCTGTATAATAGTTAGTTAAAACAGGTAATAACTGTGAATAAACTTCTTGGGTTGTCTTTGTATTTTTAACATAATTTAGATGTGCAATAGGTTTAAAATACCAGTTAAGCTTCTCATGTATAAGCTGATATGGTTTTACAAAGTTATGATATGTTTTATCCTCAATATTTAATAATTTATCAATAGTTTTTTTGTTTTCTTCAATCTGACTTAATACTTTTTCTTTTTGCTTATGTAGATTTTCATCTGAGAATGTAAATTCAAATGGAATCGTCTGTACACCCAATTTAAAACCTCACAGTTTTTATTCTAAATTTTCTTTAATATCTTCATACTGTTTAAACTCTTCACTTTGAAGCTCCTGTTTTATAAACTCATCTATATCTTCTTTTTCTAAGAATATCCCTGCCAAAAGCTTACCTGTATACCTGTTATTTTTTATTTCCCAGAACATATAGAACTCTGGGTACTTTTCCTTTAGTTTTCTATAAGCAAATCCATACTTACTATCCTTTAAAGGATTTTGCTCTAGAAAGAAATGGTCATCAGAAACATTAATCTTATAAAGCAAAGCTCCTGTTTTTGTTTTAACAAGTTCCAGACGAATGTCCCACTGTTTTATAACTTCCATTTTCTCACCCCTCCATTTATTTACTTTTTATAATATAAGATAAATAAAAAAGATTTAAAAGCTTATACCTTCATACGCATTTAATCTTTTCTTCTCAAATGTGTCGGCTGTATCATTTAAAATATCATAGATATCATTTTCTATTTTCCTTAAAAGTTCTCTAAAGTTATGTTCTCTTTTTTTAAATAAAATCTCAGCTTTTGAGATAACATCTTCCACAGAAAGGTAAACCTTTGTACCCTTTACAAAAATGTTCACTTTAACTGGCATGATAAACGTAAAATTGTCCCACATATCTATACCTTCAACTATATAATCAGATTTAAAGATTAAAAATGTTTTGTAATTTTTGGTATGAGCTATCTTTGCTGTATCTATGGTATCTAAAATTTCCCACCCTTTATCACACAAAATATCATTAAAAGCTTTTTTTACCTGTGAAAATGTACCTTCTTTTATTTCAACATAGTAATAACCATCTTTATACTTTACATGGTCTGCAAAAGCATTTATAAAGACTATAAAGACTCCTAAAACAGTCCAAATCCACCTCATATTTTCCCCTCCTTATGTTTTTTGTTTATATAAGTTATGCACAGCAGTTATTAGAGACTATAATATATCTCATATGACAAAATTAGGAGTTTAAACCAATGAAAATAATAATTTCACTACTTATATTTGTATTTTCTTTTTCATATGTGCTAGCAAACACGGATAAAGAAACTTCACCAGAAACAAAAATTCAAGAAGGTATAAAGAAATTAAATGAAGGACTAAAAGATATACTTGAAGGATTAAAGAAAAAATTTGAAACAGATGAAGATTTAAAGAAAATAAAAGAAGCATTAAAAAAACAGATAGAAGCTTTAGAAAAAGAAATAGATGAGCTAAAAAGGAAACTTGATAGTGAAGAGTTTAAAAAATTTAAAGAAGAACTAAAAAAGGAAATTGAAGATTTAGAAAAGAAGTTAGATGAGCTAAGAAGAAAACTAAAAGAAAAAAATAAAGAAGAAAACGGCATTGAAGTTTGAACAGATAAGAAACGATATTCAAAACTTACAGATAATAGGTAAAGGATGGAGAGGTATAGTATACAGAGGAAATTATAAAGGTTTAGACCTTGCTTTTAAAGTACCAAGAGAGGAAAAATATGTAAGATCTATACAAAAAGAA
>JALSSG010000132.1 GCA_026984355.1 Hydrogenothermaceae bacterium | reverse complement strand
GTTCCAAAAGAAGTTTATGCTCTTATGGACTTATATCCACAGCCAGCAGGAACTCCATCTGTTCAATACATACCTGTTCCTTATCAAAGACCAGGAAGTGGTAATTCTGGCTCAGCTAATGCAAAATGATAAACAAAAAGCTTAAGCATCTTTTTAAAATAAATTTAAAAGAAGACGATTCCAAAATAAAACAGATAAGGGATATTTTTCTGACGGGGCTTTTTGTCCTTGTCCCTATTGCTATAACATTCTGGGTAATTTTCACAGTTTTAGCTTTTGTTAATAATCTTATACTTCCATATATAAGATACATAATTCCTATCCCAAACATTCCAGGACTTGGAATTATAATCACTCTTCTTTTAGTTTTCTTTGTTGGACTATTTGCCCAAAACTATTTTGGGAAAAAAGCGCTTGAGATATGGGATATGTTAGTTCAAAGAATACCACTTGTAAGGTCAATATACTATGCAACTAAACAAACAATGGAAACTCTTTTCACAAAAAGACAACAGTTCTCAAAAACTGTACTTGTAGAGTTTCCCAGAAAAGATGTATATTCAATAGGCTTTATAGCAAATGAAGTAAAAATATGTGAAGAAGAATATTTCGTTGTATATGTTCCCACAGCCCCTAACCCTACTTCTGGCTACACATTGTTTGTAAAAAAAGAGGAAGTTATAAATACAGACCTCACAGTAGAAGAAGCAACCAGGATTATTCTATCAGGAGGTCTTGTTATAAAGAAAAAAATTAAATTTGTGCAAAAGGATGAGGGGGAAATCCGTGCCTTAAACGATAAAGGTGAACAGTATTCACAAGAAGAGAAACAACAGTCATAGGACCAACTCCACCAGGAACTGGTGTTATAGCAAAAGCTTTATTTTTCACATTTTCAAAATCTACATCTCCAACAATTTTCCCATTTTCTAATCGGTTAATCCCAACATCTATAACCACAGACCCTTCCTTTACCATATCATCTGTTATAAGTTTAGGTTTTCCAACAGCAACCACAAGAATATCAGCTTTTTGTGTATGAGATTTTAAATCCTTTGTATTTTTATGACATACAGTTATAGTAGCTTTTTCATCTTTAAGAAAAACCAAAGACATAGGCTTACCTACAATATTACTTGCCCCTACAATAACAATATCTTTTCCAAAAATATCTATATTGTAATGTTTCAGCATAAGCCATATCCCAAGAGGTGTACATGGAATTACACCTTTACCTATACCAGTAGCTAACCTACCTACATTTTCAGGATGAAATCCATCTACATCCTTACTCGGATTTATTGTTTCTATGATTTTGCCAGTATTGATATGAGAAGGTAAAGGAAGCTGGACTAATATACCATCAATGTTGTCATCATCATTTAAATTTTTTATTTCACTTATTAATTCTTCTTCAGAAATACTTTCAGGTAGATTTACACAGATAGAATGAATACCTACTTTTTCACTGGTTTCCCTCTTTCTTTTTACATAAATCTTGCTTGCCGGGTCTTCACCTACAAGAATAACAGCCAGAGAAGGTTTTCTAAACCCCTTTCTCTCATATTCCTTAATTTCCTGTTTTAAATCTTCAAGGATTTTTTTAGAAACTTCTCGGCCATCAAGAATTAACATCTAAAACCTCCTTGGTTCATGCCAGTTATTATACTATAAAGCTTCCACCAAAAAGAAACGAAAAAAATATTATATGTGCATATTTATATAATCACTATTGCGCAATTATGAATAAAAGCATATAATAATATTGATTTTTTTATAAAAAATACTAAATAATAATATATAAGAAAAAATACGAGAAGGTGAGTGCCATGGAAAAACTGGAAAAAGAACTTATAGAAGAAAATGAAAAATGGAAAGATGAAGAGTTTTTAGAAGAATCTGCAGAGCTTCTAAAAGCACTGGCGCATCCTAGCAGGCTGAAAATAATAGGTTTTTTAAGTAGCGGAAAGAAATGTGTAAAACATATCTGGGAAGCTCTTGGATTACAACAGCCAAATGTATCTCAGCATTTGTCAGTGCTAAGAAATAGAGGTATACTAGGATATAAGAGAGAAGGTTCAATTGTATGCTATTATATTAAAAATAAAAAAGCTTTAGAAATTTATAAGCTATTACTAAAGGAGGATAAATAATGGCGGGCAAAGTTTGTATCTTAAACGAACAAAACTGGGATAAAGAAGTTTTACAATCTGATATTCCAGTTTTGGTAGATTTCTGGGCTCCATGGTGTGGTCCATGTAGATTAATAGCACCAGTTATAGAAGAACTTGCTGAAGAGTTAGAAGGTAAAGCAAAAATATGTAAACTAAACACAGATGAAAATCCAAACATAGCTATGAGATATGGAATAAGAGCTATACCAACAATAATGGTATTCAAAAATGGACAGGTAGTTGATACTAAAGTAGGAGTTCAGCCAAAAGAAGTACTCAAAAGCCTACTTGTTTAATGGTGTTTAATGTCAGTTAAAATACATCCAACAAGTATTGTAAGCGATAAAGCAAAATTAGGGGTCAATGTAGAAATTGGCCCCTTTTGTTTTGTTGATGAAGATGTTGAAATAGGAGATAACACAAAATTACTAAACAGTGTAAAAGTAAAAAAATATACCAAAATAGGAAACAACTGCACAATATATGATGGAGCTTCAATAGGAAACATACCCCAACATTTAGGCTTCAAAGGTGAAAAAACATTTGTTGAAATTGGAAATAATGTGACCATTAGAGAATACTGTACTATACATAGAGGCACGACATTTGATGATGGCATCACAAAAATAGAAGATAACGTTTATCTTATGGCTTATGTTCACATAGCTCATGATTGTAAAGTAGGAGAAGGTTCTATATTTGCAAATAATGCCACCTTAGGTGGTCATGTAAGAGTAGGTAAAAAGGTCTTTATAGGAGGTTTAACTCCTGTTCACCAGTGGTGTAGGATTGGAGATTATGCAATGATTGGTGGAGGAGCTGTTGTTATAAAAGATATTCCACCATTTACAAGAGCTGGAAGAAATCCAGCTAAAATATTTGGACTAAATGTAATAGGACTTAGAAGAAATGGTTTTTCAAATGAAACTATAAAACTTCTAAAAGAAGCATATAAAATAGTGTTTCTTAGAACAGACGTTTTAAAAGAAGGTATAGAGATAGCAAAAAAAGAGCTTCCTATGACTCCAGAAATCAAACTTTTTTTAGAATTTCTTGAGCAAAAGTCAAAAAGGGGAATAGCTCCTGAAGCTTCAAGAAAAAAAGATAAAGAAGACTCATTAGAGGAATAAATTGAAAATTGGTTTAATAGCTGGAGCAGGTTCCTTACCAGAAGAGTTCTTAAAATCTGCAAAAGAAAAAAATACTGAAGTAGTCATATTTGGAATAAAAGGTATAACAGACCCATCTTTAGAAAAATATGGAAAAATTGTATGGATTGACTTTGGTAAACTCCAACAACTTATAGACAAACTAAAGGAAGAAAATGTTCAAAATTTAGTAATGCTTGGTAAGATAGAACATAAAACATTAATAGAAAATATTCATGAGTTTGATAATAGAGCTTTAATGTTTCTATCAAAATTACAAGATAAAAGAGCAGTACCTATACTAGAAGGAATTATAAATGAACTAGAAACAGAAGGATTTAGATTTATAAATCCAGTATCTTTCTTAGAAAGAATTTTGGTAAAAGAAGGTGTTTTAACAAAGCATAAACCAGATGAAAACCAGTTAAAGGATGCTGTTTTTGGATTAAAAATAGCAAAAGCAGTAGCAAACTTAGATATTGGACAGACTGTAATTGTAAAAAATCAAATAGTAATCGCTGTTGAAGCTATAGAAGGAACAGATAAATGTATTCTAAGAGGTGGTGAACTCGGTGGTGAAGGAACAGTAGTATGTAAAGTAGCTAGAAAGAACCAGGATATGAGATATGATGTTCCAGTCATAGGAATACAAACCATAAAAAGTATGATAGAAGCCAAAGCAAAAGTACTTGCAGTAGAAGCTGGTAAAACTTATTTAATAGACAAAGAAAACTTTATAAAATTTGCAGATGAAAATGGTATATCTGTTATAGGATTAAAAATAGAAGATGAACCAGTATGTTAAGGAAATAGAAGAATTTTATCTTAAGCTAAAAAAAAGTAGTTTTTTCTTATCTTCAAAAGAAAGAGAAATAATACTCAAATGGTATAAACAAAAAATACCTGTAGAGGTAATCAAACAAAAAATAAAAGAAGAATATATAAAATTTCCAGTAAAAAAATCAAAAAAATTTAATCTCCTTATCGTAGATAAAAACTTAAACAAAACAATAAAAGAGCCTAAAAACAAAAAAATAATAAAAAAAACCACTAAACCTAAAACCGATATAGAAAGGAACGTTTCTCTGATATGGAAAAACCTGCCTAAAGAAGAAAAAAATAAAATAAAAAAGGAAGCAGTTTTACAGCTAAAGGAATTAAGACTATCTAAAGATGAATATAAAGAAGCTTTAAAAATCTTGATAAAAAAGATTATAGAAGAAAGGTATATAAATCAATAATTTACTTTAAAAACCAAAACCTTATCAGGCATATCTATTAAAGCAAGTAGTTTACTTTCTGGGTTATATCTTACAAATCTTATAAATTTAAGGTGGTATTCTAAATCATCTTTAAGAATAGGGAATTTTACCTTCTTTTTAGTATCAAAAGCCCAAAGCTGTGCTCTATAAGTTAGTCCAGCTCCATATATTCTTCCTGTTTTTGGCTCTCTTGCTGGAACACCTTTGTCGTGTAAAAAAAGTAAATAATTATCATCTATAGAGCCATAAAGAAAACAGAAATTAGATATATCTCCTTTAAATGTATTACATAGCCATAGTCTATTTATAACTTTGCTTAAATTTTGATTTATAATTTTTAACTCTCCTACTCTTAAAGCATAAAGTTTTCCTGAAAGTTCTTGAAAACTTTCTTTGGATATACTCTTTTTTGTTTTTGTTTTAAGGTCATAAACTACAGGAAATTTTTGATTTAAAAGATATCTATCTTTATATAAAATAGCTTTTCCTTGAGGAAATTTGAATTTGTCTATAATAATAAAATCTAAATTATTAACTTTTCCTATAGCTACTTTGTTTTCCGAGATAATAAACGCTTTTAAAAGATTTTTCCCTAAATTAGATTCTATTTTTACATTATCTATTAAACCTTTAACAGCAAAGCTTCTTTTATCTACCACAAAAGATGGTAAATTTTTTATTCTAAAGTTATCTAATGTAAAGTATATATTTTTATCATCAACAACAACAAAACTATCAATCCCAAGCCAGTTTCTACATACTTTAAAAGGTTTTTTTATTAAATTTGTTCCTGATTGAACGCTACATTGAGTATCTACTGGAATTTCTTGTCTTATTAAAGGAATTTTTTTTATAACACTACAACTGTTTTTTGAAATATTTACAACAGCCAAACCAATTTCAGATGCAACCTCTCTCGGTGGCTTAAAAAATAGGTCTGGTTTACTTTTTGCAATTTTAAAGAACCATTTAGAAAGTTCTTTTCTAAGCTTGTAGGATATATCTGTTTCATCTTTTTCTTTCTTTACCACCTCTTTAGCTAACTCTTCTGGAGATTTTTTTAAATATTCTTTTCTTCTTTCTAAATACTCTTTCTTCTCTTTTTCTGTTAATCTTCTTACTTTTACATAAGGAAAAACTATCTTTTCTTTTTCTAAAAAGACAATATCCCCTAAAGGAAAAGTTCCATTAATTTCACATATTTTTGTTAGGTTAATTTCTGGATTGACTTTTTTTGCATAAAGACCCTTTTTAGCATTAAAAAAATATACAGATTTTTTTGAAAGTGCAGAAAAGTTCTCTTTTGAAACGTTTTGACTACAGCTAACGGAAAGTAAAAAAAGAAAAAGAAAAACTATAAATATCATATTTTACATAAGTTTCATAGAGATTTTCTTCAAAGGAAATTTTTTTACAATTTCTACAGCCTGATTGTAGTCCTTTATACCACTATATTCAAGAATAAAAGCAGCGTTAGGAGCTACCATCATTAAAATCTTTCCAGAATTATCCTTTTTGTTGTGCTCTATCGCAGATTTGAATCCTTCTATCTGTGTAGTTTTCAAAAATTTTTCTGGCGTATCCTGTTCCACAACCATTGAAAAAGGCATCCACATCATCATAACAATACCACCTTTTATTATCTGAACTTTTAAAGATTGATTTTGTTTTGTATAATTTCTCTCTACTTTTAAAAGCTCTCCCATAAATGTTTTTGTGTACTGTCCTGAAGGCTGTGAACCTTTCCAACCATCTAAATCAATTAGATACTCATAAAACTGTTTATACTCCTGAGCAAAACTAAAGGAAAATAATAAAACACTGCTGAGAAAAAGTAGAATTTTCCTCATCATAAACCCCATAGAATATATGGTTCTAATATTTAATATAAATTTTTACGTATATGACGGCAACTGATTAATCTATTACAGTTTCTATCCTGGACGCCTCAAAGTTCTCTTTTTTTAGATAATCTTTCATGATTTGCAAAATCTTCTCAAGACCTTCTTCAAAGGTAAGCCCTTCTTTAAAAACATAAAGGTCTAAATCTGGTCTATAACCTATAATCTCATATTTTTCAGGATTATCTATATCAAATTCTGTAGCAACACCATAAGCTTTACCTATTTTTTGGACAATATCTTTAGGTATGTAAGTAGGTCTATAGCATTTAAAATCTATTTCCTTTTCAAGTTTATCCTCTGCTGGAACAGCAACAATATACAAAGCATGAACTTTTCTGCTGTTTCCTTCTTTATCATATGCTGTTATCTCAACATATTGGTTCCATGATTTTGCTTTCATTTTTCCTTCCTTAAGGTTTGTTTTCTTCTATTTTAATCTGTTTTTTTATTTTTACAATTTTTTTCAAATGTTTCATTTGATAATTCGGCAATAACTTTATTTTTCCCTTCTTTTTTTGCTCTATATAAAGCTTTATCAGCCCTTTTTATAAAAGTTTCCATAGAATCATTTTCTAAAAGTTCTGTTATACCAAAACTTGCTGTCAATTTTGTATTATCTATACTAAGTTCTTGAATTATTCTTCTTAATTTTTCTGCTACTTTTTTTGCTCCTTCTAAATCAGTTTCTGGAAGTAGGATAATAAATTCTTCACCACCATATCTGGCAGGAATATCTGAACTGCGAATATTCCTTTTTATACTTTCAGCTACCATTTTTAGAACTTTATCTCCAAACTGATGTCCATATTTATCATTAATACACTTAAAGTCATCTAAATCTACAAGAATTATTGAAAGAGGATGTTTATATCTTTTGGAAAGCTCTATTTCCCATCTTAATATTTCTTCAAAATATCTTCTGTTAAAAAGTCCTGTTAAGAAGTCTTTTAATGCCTGTTTTTTTAACTGTGTATGGAAAAATTTGTTGAAAAACTCATATATAGAACCAATTAAAAAAGATGTAAGATATGCCAGAATTATCTCAAAATAAAATTGAAAATCATAGGTAGTTAAATGGCTTCTCTTAGCAATCAGTACAAACATAATAATACTAAATACTGCTAAAGAGTAAAAAAAAGATAATCTAAGCCCAACTAAAATGATAGAAATCAAAGGAAAAAGAACAATCCATGGAAAAAGTGTTTCTTTAAAGAAAAGTATAATAGGCAGTATCTTTATAGAAAGAGAAATCACTAAAAGATTTGTAATTATCTTTGTTGATAGTTTTTTAAAGAAAAGTAATACAAAAGAAACTATAATAAGAACCAGCAGATTAATAAAAAAGATTTTATACTGACCTAAAAAATAGTTATAAATCAGCTCAATAGACTGTACAAATATACCTACAAAAGAAGCAAAAAAAGACAGTTTCCTACGAAAAAGATTTTCTATCTCAAATACAGAAATATCCTCACTACAATCCTTACATAAAAACCTTCTTAAGAAACTATAATTCAAACTAGACCATAATACCGTATTAATACATAAACTATGTTTCGGCGTTTTCTAAAAAATTAATAAAACTGTTTACATAGTAAGATTTAAAACCTGTTTAGCCTTTTCTATATCCTCTTCACTTGGTTTTCTTGTTCCTGGTGATATTTCCTTTATTAAATTAGCAATTATATATAAAAGTGCTCCTACTATCTCTGGAAGTTTATTTTCAAGTTCTATCTCAAGAGGATATTTTAATGGTGGCATTGTTGCAAGGAAATTAAGTATGTCCTGTACCTGAATTTCTTCTTCTAACTTTTTAAATTTCTGAATTGTTTCTAAAAAACCTTTTGTAAGAGGAACATCTGCTTCCCATATAACCTCTCTTCCATTTAGATTTGCATTTCTTTCTGCTACAAGAAGTAAATCATACAGCTTTTGCTCCGCTATATCTGTTATTGCTTTTGCTTTTGAATGGTCTATATCTAAACCTGCAGCTTTTCTAAATATAACTTCTAATTTTTTTGCACCAACTACTGGCATCTTCCCCTCCTAAAATTTTTATTTGAGGATTAATAGTATAGCAGGTTTTTTAGTCTTATCAATCTTCTTTTAGCATCTGCTTCCCAACCTCTTTTCCCATCAGAAAGTTTTAAAGCAGTTTGATAGTTTTCTATAGCTTTTTCATACTGTCTTAAATACTCGTAATCAAGTCCTAAAAAGTAGTAAGTATCAGGAAAAGAAGGTATCAAATTTTTAGCTTTTTCAAGGTAATATATACTTTGCTTGTACTTTTTCATCTTGTTTAGAGAAATACCTGCGATTAAATGAGGTTTAAAGAACATATTATCTATCTCAGCGGATTTTTTTGCATCTGTAAAAGATTTTTTATACTCTTTTTTCACAAGGAATATAATCGCTCTATATGTTAAAGAAGCACAATTTTTTGGATATATCTTTAACGATTTATTAAGTAATGTTAAAGCCTTTTCATACTTTCCTTTACTTATAAGAGTCTTTGATTTATTTAGAAGTTCATAGGATTTTTTGTATTTTAGTATTTTGTTTTTTATATAATGAAATTCTTTTGTGTCTTTTATTAGATGTTTATTAGTCAAATTGTATTTATTTATAAGTTTTTTTACTTCTTTATATCTGTTTTCTGGAAGTGGGTGAGTTAAAAGCCATTCAGGAACTTTCACCTTATCTAATTTCTTAAATATCAAAAATGTTTCAAGCAGTCCTCTTGGGTCATATCCTGCTTCATAAGCAAATCTTACTCCTAATCTATCAGCTTCTCTTTCCTGGTCTCTACTGTATTTTAGCGTTAGAAGTTGAACTCCTATTTTACCAAACTGTAAAAAAATATCTGCATTTTGCTGATTTGCTAAAAGTATAGCAAGTATATTAAATAAAATTGCCATACCGTACTGCTTTTCTAAAAACCTTGCATGGTGTCTTGCATTCACGTGAGCAAGTTCATGTCCTAAAACACCTGCTAACTGACTTTCATTTTCCAATACATATAAAAGCCCTATATTTACAAATATTTTTCCACCTGGTAAAGCAAAAGCATTAACTACTGGTGAGTTTACAACAAAGAACTGATAAGGTAGTTTTCTTGGAACTACTTTAGCTATTTTTAGACCTATAGATTGGATATACTTTTGAACTTCTTTGTCCGGGTATCTTCCATCATTCTGGTCTATAGCTAAAGGAACATATAACTTTCCTAACTCTATCTCTTTTTCTTCTGGTAAAAGTGTATAAACCTCTTTTCCTGTTAATGGGTCATATGTTTTTGCACAGGAAACAAAGAGAAAAAGCCAAAAAATTAGAAAAATTTTTCTCATTCTATGTTCTGTACCTGCTGGCGAATTTTTTCTAATTCTGTTTTCATCTCAACAGTATATTCACTTAAATCAGGCATTTTGTTTCCCATTGTGTTTATCTCTCTTAACATTTCCTGACATAAAAAGTCCATTTTTCTACCAACTGGTTCTTTTGATTTTAAAAGCTCTTTAAATCTATTTATATGGGACTTTAATCTAACTATTTCCTCTGTAATATCCATTTTATCAACAAGCAGTGTAGCTTCTATATATGCCCTTTCTGAATGTTCTTCCCCAAAAATTTCTTTTATCTTTGATATTGTTTTTTCTTTTGCTACTGCTATAAGTTTGTCTTTTTGTTTTTCTAATTTTTTTAAAAGAGATTCAATATTTTTTAATCTTTGTTTTATATCTTTAATAAGCTTTTTACCTTCTTTTTCCCTTTCTTTTTTTAGTTCTTTTGCTGCTTGCTGAACAACCAGAAGAATCTGTTTTTTTAATTTTTCATCTATAAACTCTTCTTTTTTTTCTGAAACCAGATTTGAAGCAATATCATAAACTTTATCTCCTGATAAATCTAAATCTACGCTTTTTTGCAATTCTTTTACCACTAAAACAGCCTGCCTTAATTTTTCTTTATCAATAGGAAAATCTATAAATGTCTGCTTTAGGTCTATAAGTACATCTATAGACCCTCTTTCAAAGTATTTTCTTATAATGTTTCTTACATCCATATCTAAAAAGAAGATTATATCTCTTGAACCTTTAACTTTTATATCTATACCTCTATTATTTAGTGATTTTATCTTTACAGATATCTCATATCCATCATATTGCTTTAGTTTATAGGCAAAACCTGTCATACTATATGGCATTTATTTCTCCTTTAAACATCAATATTTATTCCAAACACCTGCTGCATTATTGTACCAAATACATATGCTATCCCTGCTGCACCAAAAGCTGACAACACCATTTCTATAATTTTCTTTTTAACTGAAATTCCAGAAAGTACAGAAATTACAGTAGCAACTATAGAAAGAGCAAGTCCTGCAAAAAGTATAGAAAATGGAAGAGCTATATAAGACGTTGGAGCAAAGAAAAATGGTAGTACAGGGAAAAACACACCAAATAAATACGCAAAACCTGTAAATAAACCAGAAAGTACCTCATTTTCATCTGTTTCACGAATAAGAAGCTTTTTAATTGCTTCTTTATTTTTACCTAATTTTTCAACAACATCTTTTATTATTTCTTCTGTTAAGCCTGCCTCTTTTAACCTTAATTCTAATTCTCTTAGAGCACTTTCCGGTGAAACATCAAATAATATTTCCATTTTTTCTCTTAGTGCTTCATTTACCTGTCTTTGAGAACGAACAGAGATATAAGCTCCAATACCCATAGAAAGTGCTCCAGCCATACCAACAATAAGACCACTAACAGCTACCATCTGAGGCTGATATACATACACAGCTGATAATCCTGCAACAGCTCCTAATATCTCAACTAAACCATCATTCATTCCAAGAACAAAATCTCTTATATTAGATAACCCTGCTAAAGAACTTTCTTTTTCCTTAAAAATAGTTTCATGAGCTATCTCATCTAAGATAATGTTTTTAAGGGCATTTTGCTCATAATCATCTAAATTTATACTCTGTTCCTTTAAAAACTTATAATATCTTTGAAAACCAGCAGATTCACCTATTTCAAGGAATGAAACTACCAGTAAAGGATTAAAAAGCTTTCTTAGAAGTTTTAAAAGGAAAGTTTTGATTTTACCTGGTTTTACATCTGGAACATTTCCACCCCTTTTTTCTATGAACTTTTTCCAGAATTGTGCATGCTTTTTTTCCATATTAGCTATTTTTAAAAGGTCATTTTTTAAATCTTCATCTTTTTCAATATGTGCTAAAGATACATACATATAGTGGTCATTTATCTCATTTATATAAAATTCTTTAGCATCTTGTATTAGTTTATTTTCCATCAAATCACCTCAAAAATTTATCTATATTTGATATATAACAGTTCTTTATATTTTCCTGAAGCTGTTTAAAGTCAACAGATATATTAACCTTATTTTTTAAAAGTTCCAGTATTTTACTATACAGCTGTTTTTCATCATGTATTACATAAACTACTCCATAATTTTTTAATATATTGTAAAGTTCCTTTATTTTATAAAAATTTTTTCCAATAATAACTGGCTTATTTTCTAATGCCGGTTCTAAAATATTATGTCCACCTACATCTGCAATAGTCCCACCAACAAAAACTACATCTGCATATTTATAAAGACCAGAAAGCTCTCCAAGTGTATCTATTATATAAACATCTGTATCTAAACTATCTGTGTCTGTTCTAAGAGAATAAGAAAGATTATAACTTTTTACCAGGTCTTTTATCTGTTTTAGCCTTTCTAAATGCCGTGGTGCAAGTACCAAAACCAAGTCTGGAAATTGCTTTTTTAACTTTGTGAAGGTTTCAAGAAGTATCTTTTCTTCTGGTGGATGAGTACTTCCAGCAATCAGTACTTTTTTATTATTTTTCTTCAAGAAGACATCTTTCTTAGTATCTGACGATATAAATTTTAAATCACCACAAATAACTATTTTATCTTTATCACGTACAAAATCCTCTAAAAAAACTTTATCATCTTTAGACCTTACCAGAAATTTTGCAAAAGAGTTAAATATTTTTCTATATAAAAAAGATAGTCTTTTATAAAACTTATATGAAGAAGGTGATATTCTTGTATTTGCTGAAATAACTGGAGTAAAACTGGAAGTAGTTGTTATAAAGTTGTACCAAAATTCTCCTTCTAGTACGATTAGTACTTTTGGATTGTAAAATTTAACGAATTTTTTATACAAAAATTTATAAT
>JALSSG010000131.1 GCA_026984355.1 Hydrogenothermaceae bacterium | reverse complement strand
CTTTATTATCCAATTTATATTTTACTTTAACCCACTTTCCTTTTTCTTCATCTAAAATCTGTACTACATCACCTGCTTTTAGTTTTGCTAATATTTCTGATTGATTTGTTGGTTTTGTTCTCAAATTTAGAAAATATGCTCTTACGACTGCATACCCTTCTGGTATAGTTTTTATATAATCTTTTTTTATCCATCCTGTTAGGTTTTGGACTTTTGCTTTTGCCCATTCATCTGTTTCATCTAAAACCTGTACTATTTGAAGCTTTTTTAGTTTGCTAACTATGTTGCTGTTTATAGATGGGGCTTCTCTCAAATTTACTATCTGTCCTATTACGATTGCAAAGTTTTCCTTTTTAGAACTTGTATTGTTATCTTTTATATTTGGTTTTTCTTTATTTTCTGTTTTATTTTCCTGCTTTTTTATAAAAACAGGTTGGTTTACTTTTATTTCTCTTTTGGATTTCTCTATTACTGGCTCTTGATGTTTAGGTTTTGTGGAACTTTGATTCTTAGTAATATAGATTATCGCTGTTAATAAAAC
Organism: Hydrogenothermaceae bacterium; assembly: GCA_026984355.1. Lineage (GTDB taxonomy): Bacteria > Aquificota > Aquificia > Aquificales > Hydrogenothermaceae > JAADDZ01. The sequence goes on along the minus strand of JALSSG010000131.1, from coordinate 2,232 downwards.
AGTAGTGATAAAAAAAGCTATAAGAAAAAACGTTAAGTATTTTATTTTTTGTTTATATGAAACCTTTAGTGTAAAGTAATAAACAAGGTCATTAAGTTTTTCAAGGTTTTCAAATATATCTCCAAGTTTACCACCTGTTAGCTCATACAGATATTTGATTATTTCTTTGTTTTTTTGTATTGGTTTATCTACTGATTTTATGTATTGTTCAAATAGAGATTCAACTTCTCTTAAAGAAACCGGTTTTATTTCTAAAGAAAACTTCACATTTTTATCTTTTAGGTATTCTTTTAAAAGTACAAGATACTCTTTATCTATTACGAATATTACAAAGTTTTCTTCACATAAATCTTTTAAAGAATTAATCTGGTCTTTTGTTAATTTATGAACATCATCAATAACAATCACATAGTTTTTTAGATTAAAAATTTCTTTAAAATCTATTTCTTCTGCCTGTACATAGAAGAAATTTCTTTTTTTACTGTTTACAGTTTCAAGATACTTTACAAATGCTGTTTTCCCTGTTTTTTTATCACCATAGATTATTCCACATCCGTTATTTTCAAAGATTATGTTTTCTATTATTATTTTTAGCTCTTTTAAATTTTTAGATAAAAAGAAGTAAGGTTCTTTCATTAGTATTAATCCTGATAAAATTTTCTTATGATATAGTTTATAATGAGGATATTATGGAAATCAAAGGGAAAAATGCACTGATTACAGGTTCTGCCAAAAGAATTGGAAAGGTCATAGCTCTTAATCTTGCAAAAGAAGGTGCTAACGTTATTATCCATTATAATTCTTCAGAAGAAGAGGCTCTAAAGGTAAAAGAAGAAGCTAAAAGTTATGGGGTAAAAGCCTTTACTGTAAAAGCTAATTTAGAAAGAATAGATGAGGTAATGTATCTTTCAAAAAAGTCTTTAGAACTTTTAGGTAGTATAGATATCCTTATAAATAATGCTTCTTTATATTATCCTGTTCCTTTAAAAGAAATTACCGAAAAAGATGTAGATAGATTTTATAACATTCATGTTAAAGCTCCTTTGTTTTTGTCAAAAGAACTGGGTTTTTTAATGTATAAAAAAGGAAATGGAAGGATAATAAATATTGCTGATTATTCTGCAATCAGACCTTATCCAAATTATACCGCTTACACAATTTCAAAAGGGGCTATGTTAACCTTAACTCGTGCTTTGGCTAAAGAGTTTGCTCCATATGTACTGGTAAATGCTGTATTACCAGGGCCAATAGTTCCACCAGATGATTTAGAAGATAAATCTATTCCTCTAAAAAAAACTGTTTTGAAAAGGTGGGGTGGGGAAGTTGAAGTCTGGAAAGCTGTTAAATATTTTATAGAAACAGATTTTACTACAGGTTCTTTTTTACCTGTAGAAGGTGGGAGGCTTATATATTGAATTACAGCTTAACCTTTTTAGGTACAGGTGGTGGAAGGGTTGTAGTTTTTCGTCAGCTAAGACACTCTGGTGGTATGTGGTTGCACTTTAATGGAATTAATATTCTTATTGACCCGGGACCTGGTTCTTTAATAAGAATGTTTGAAAGAGGATTAGAACCTAAAGATATTGATGTTTTTATACTTTCTCACAGACATTTAGACCATACATCTGACATAAATGCAGTTCTGGAATCAGCAACAGAAAGCACAAAAAGGAAGAAAGACCTTCTTATAGCTCCTGAAGATTCTTTAAAAGAATGTGATTCTGTTGTTCTTCCATATTTAAAAAAAGGTATAAAAAACATAGAGTATATGAAAGAAGGGAAGGAAATACTTTATAAGGACTTGAAAATCACAGGATTGATAAAGCATATACATAAAGGTGCTGATACATATGGGATAAAAATAGAAGATAGAAATAAGAAATTTGTTTATGTTCCGTGTGGAAGGTTTTTTGATGGAATGCTTGAAGGTTATCCAGAAAAGTCAGATATAATGGTTTTTAATACAACATTTACTCATCCAGTTCCAAATGTAGACCATCTTGCTGCTTCTGATGTAAAGAAGATGCTTTTAAAATTAAAGCCAAAAAAAGCTGTTATAACTCACTTTAGCTTACAGATGTTAAAAGCTGTTCCGGAAAAAGTAGCTGAAGTTCTAACAGAGGAAACAAAAATTCCTGTAATTGCAGCAAGAGATGGACTTAAAATAGAATTTTAAAAAAGGTGGCTTAGAAGCCACCAGAGAAGCGGGAGGCGAATGAGATGAAAGGGGTC
>JALSSG010000130.1 GCA_026984355.1 Hydrogenothermaceae bacterium | reverse complement strand
TCTGCTTTTAGTGGAGAAGCACTTATAAAAGGTAAAACATTTTTTAAAGGTATGGAAGGAAAGCAGGTGGCTTCATCAAGCATATCTATAGTAGATGATGGAAGATTAAAGCTTGGAGTAGGTACAAGAAGCTATGATGACGAAGGTGTACCTACTCAAGAAACTGTTTTGATAGAAAAAGGAGTTTTCAAAGGGTTCTTGCATAATTTATATACAGCTAAAAAAACCAATACTAACTCAACAGGAAACGCCTCAAGACGTGGAATAAAAACACTGCCATCTGTAAGTATCACAAACCTTTATATACAAAACGGAACACAGGATATAGGCTCTCTTTTAAAAGATTTTGATGAAGTTTTTCTTATAACAGATATAATGGGACTTCATACTGCTGACCCTATATCTGGGAACTTTTCAGTAGGAGCTTCTGGTATTTTGTATAGTAAAGGTGAGGAAGTTATGGGAGTTAGAGGAGTTACTATAGCGGATAACTTCTTAGAGCTTCTTCAGAAAGTAATTGCTTTAGGAAATGACCTTAAGTTTTACGGTAATGTTGGAAGTCCTTCTATTTTATTTGAAGATGTTATGGTTGCAGGAGAGTAATAATGGTGCCCAGGGCGGGAGTCGAACCCGCACGCCCGTTAAGGGCACTGTCCCCTCAAGACAGCGCGTCTGCCTGTTCCGCCACCTGGGCTTAATTGAGATAGATATTATATTCCAGAGGTAAATTTTTTGCAAGTAATAATACTTGATGATAGAACTGACTTAGATGCTCTATCATCTGCATATGGTTTAACACTTTTAGAAAAAGACACATATATTCTTTTATCACATGTTTTATCTCCTTCTGTAAGATATGTTTTAAACAGATTTAAAGATAAATTTAAAACCAGACTGATAACCAAAAAAGAATTAGAAAAAACAAAAATAGATAAAATCTATCTTGTAGATACAAATCATCTAAATCATATAAAAGAGTTTTTAGACCAAAAAATCCCTGTAGAAATATATGACCATCACCCCATAACACAAAAAAATAATAACGTGATATATCATGTACATATGGTAGGTTCTGCAACAACAATTGTAGTAGAAAAATTAATATCTAAAGGAATAAAAATAGATAAAGATGATGCAACTATTTTGGCTCTTGGCATTTATGAAGATACTGGTTCTTTTACGTATAATATGACAACTTCAAGAGATTTAAAAGCAGCAGCATATTTAATAGAGAAAGAAGCTGATTTAAATTTTATTAGAAACATTATAGAAGAAAAAATAGATGAAGATATAGCTCACATAATAGAACAGTTAATAGAAAATATCCACATACTTGAGTCAAATGACAAAAAAGTGATTTTAACCTATGCTATTTACGAGAAGTATGTACAGGATATATCTTCCGTTTTTCATCTAATAAAACCTTTTGAAGAAGTTGATGCTGTTTTTGCTGTGGTTAACTTTGGTGGAAAGATAACTATAATAGGAAGGTCAAACACAAAAGATATAGATGCAGGAAAGATTCTTTCATTTTTTGGTGGAGGAGGACATTATGCAGCTGCAAGTGCAACACTAAAAGGTTTAACCACAAATGATGTTTTGCGATATCTTGAGGAAATACTTCTTATAGAAGGTTTTTCTGACCTTACTATAAAGGATATTATGAATAAAAAATTTAAAACTATTAAAATCAAACAAGAAATATCTTCTATACCTAAAGACTATTTAGATGAACCTATTCTTATAGTTATTGATGAAAATAAGAAATTTAGCGGAGTTGTCTTTCCAAAGGTTATAAAGGAAGCCTTAAAGCATGGTATAAAATCTACATCGGTAGAAAGTTTTGTTATAGATGAGCTTGTAGTTTTCTTTCCAGAAACAAGAATACTTCAAGCGGAAAAAGAACTTTCAAAATATTCTCAAGATTTTTTTCCTGTTGTAAAAGATGGATTTCCTGTTGGGATAGTATCAAGATTTGATATTTTAAAAGCGGCTCATGGAAAAGTATTTGATACAGAAAAGGAAGTTTTTATATCCCGTCAAAGAATAACACCTAAAAAAACAGATTTTAGAAGACAACTAAGAAAATACATTCCAGAAAATATTTTACAGGAATTAAAAATTATAGGAAAAATAGCTAAAAAGTTAGGTTATAAAGCATATTTAGTAGGTGGTATTGTTAGAGATATTATTCTTGGAAAGAAAAATCTTGATATAGACATAATAGTAGAAGGAGATGCAATAAAACTTATAAAGGAGTATGCAAGATATAGAAATTATTCTTTTCACATATTTGAAGAATTTATGACAGGACAGGTAAAACTTCCAGATGGATTAAAATTTGATTTTGCTACAGCTAGAAAAGAAAGTTATGAGTATCCGGGAGCATACCCAAAAGTAGAAAAAGCAAGCATAAAAGAAGACTTATTTAGACGGGATTTTACTATAAATACTCTTGCTGTTGATATAACAGACGGTAGTTTTGGTATTTTGATAGATTATTTTAATGGTGTTAGGGATTTAAAAGATAAAGTAATAAGAATACTTCATCAGCTTTCTTTTGTTGAAGACCCTATAAGAATACTTAGAGCTTTGAGATTTGCAGGTAGGTTAGGATTTAAGCTTGGAAAAACTACTGAAAAATTACTACAACTTGCTGTAGAACAAAACCTTTTAAAAACAGCACCAGCAGGAAGAGTAAACCTTGAGCTAAATCTTACATTTAATGAAGAAAAGGTTATAGATATTATCATTTTAATGAATGAATACAGGGTATTACATCAGT
>JALSSG010000129.1 GCA_026984355.1 Hydrogenothermaceae bacterium | reverse complement strand
ATTAATAGGAAATTTAAAAAATCAACTAATAGGAGTAGTGTAAGATGTCTATGGAAATAGTAGGAATAAAGGAAATATATGATAAACCTGTAAGTAAAGAACAAAGATTAATAGCATTTAAACTAAACAATGAACTTGTAGGTGTAGATATTACTGATGTTGTAAAAATTACAAAAACAACGGATATAACCCCTGTTCCAAAGACACCTGAGTATGTTTTAGGTGTTATGAACCTTAGAGGAAACATTATCCCTGTAATAACACTGAAAGGAAAACTTGGGCTTACAGAAAATGAAGAAAACATAGAAGAAAAAATTATCGTTGTAGTAGATACAGAACTTGGATATATAGGGTGCTTAGTAGACCAGATAGATGGAGCAATAGTTATAAACTCAGATGAAATTCTTCCACCACCAATGAACTCAATAGGTATAGACCCAGAGTTTATTAAAGGAGTTGTTATGGTCGATAAAAATACTGGAAGGGAACTTTTAATAATACTTGACATACCAAAGATATTTAAAAAAGAGGGGTAAAAATGTCAAAAAATAAAGATTTACTTCCAAAAATTCTTGAAACAGGTTCAAATGAACTGGAAATTATAGAATTTAGAATGTATGAAGACCTTGGAAACGGAAAAACATACGAATGGATACTTGGAGTTAATGTAGCAAAAGTAAAGGAAGTAATACTACGTCCAGAAAATATTATAAAATCCCCTGGTATGCCTCCAGAAGTAGAAGGAATGGCAAAAATTAGAAATGAAATAGTTCCAATAGTAAATCTTGCAAAATGGATGAAAATTCCAGAAGCCTCAGAAGGAAGATACGTAATCATTATGGAATTTTTAAGAGAAATAATAGGAGTAATCGTTCATGATGCAAAAAGGATAAGAAGAATCAAATGGGCTGATATAAATAAAGCACCACCGAGTATATATGAAAGACTTGGAGGTAAAGTCATAGGAGTTGTTGAAATAGAAAATAAAGAACTTCTTTTACTTTTAGACTTTGAAGGAATACTTGATGAACTTGGAATGATAAAGATATTTGGTATAGAAGAAGTAGAAGAAGAAATAACTCCACCAGAAGAAAAACAAAACTATAACATTTTAATTATTGATGACAGTCCAGTAGCAAGAAAAATCATAAGAAAAATCTTAGAAAAAGATGGACATAAGGTTTATGAAGCTTCAAGCGGATTAGAAGGATTAGAAATCTTAAACAAATTTTTAGAAGAAGCATATCAAGAAGGAAAAGACATAACAGATTTTATTCAGCTTATAGTATCAGATATAGAAATGCCAGGAATGGACGGTTTAACATTCACAAGAAAAGTAAAAGAACATCCAGAACTTTCTAAACTTCCAATTATTATAAACACTTCTTTAAGTGATAAAGCTACAGTGGACAAAGCTGCCTTTGTCAATGCTGATGCTCATCTTGTCAAATTTGATGCTCCAGATTTATTAAAACTTGTTCATAAATATGCGATAAAAAAACAGGAGGCAAGATAGATGTTTGATAAAGACATTAAAGTACTTGTAGTAGACGATATGGCAACTATGAGAAGAATAATAAAAAGCCTGTTAGACCAGCTTGGGTTTAAAAATATTGACGAAGCAGAAGATGGAGCTGTAGCACTACAGAAACTAAAAAGTGGCAATTACGACCTTGTAATTACAGACTGGAATATGCCAAATATGACAGGGTTAGAACTTGTTCAAGAAATAAGAAAAGACCCACAGCTAAAAGACATTCCTGTTCTTATGGTAACTGCAGAAGCAAAAAAAGAAAACGTAATCGCCGCAATAAAGGCAGGTGTAAACAACTACATAGTAAAACCATTTACAGCAGAAACACTAAAAGAGAAATTAGAGAAGATTTACGCCGCTTTACAAAAATAATAGGGGGTAAGAAAAATGATGATATTTAACGGGCACAAGAAGGTTATAGAAGAGCTAAAAGATGAACTTGGAGTGAAAAATTTAGAAATAGAAAAACTAAAAGAAAAGTTAGAAGAAAAAAACCAGGAAATAGAAAAACTAAAGCAAGAATTAGAAAGAAAACAACAAAAAGAACAGTCCTTAGAACAAGAGCTAAAAAAACTTGAAGATATGATTAATCAGTTAAAAGATAAAACAGACAATAGCTTACAGATTTTAGACTATCTATCATGTGAGGCGGTAGCTCTTGTAAAACCAGGAAATCAGACAATTCACTACGCCAACAAACTTTTAAAAGAAAAACTCCAGCATAATGAAGGCTCCCCTATACATTCACTCTTACAAGATTCACCAGAAAATATAAAATACATAATGTCTTCTTTGTCTCCAGGAATGGTAAAAGATTTTAAAGACATAAAGATAGACGATAATGTTTTCCATACAAAGATAGCAGCAGTACCTTATGTAGACAATCAGATATTAGCCTATAGCATCTATATGAGAGATATAACACAGGAAAGAAAAATAGATGAGCTATTTTTGAGAACAGTACCAGATATAGCAAAAGCTATATACAAAAGTTCTATTGTAGGAGGAGGAGCTTACAAACTAAAAACAAAACTTATATTTTTTAGAAAAGACTTGGATGAAATTCTATCTTCTATCAGGAACATAAATGAGTCTGTACAGGATTTAACTAAAGGCACTATAGAACTTGAAGAAACACAAAAAAGAATAACAGAAAAAGTAGAAAATGGAACGAAAGCTATAGAAGAATCAGTTGAAAGTATAGAAAAATCATCAATAGTTATGGAACAGTTAGCCCAGTCTACAGAAGAACTAAAGAAAAGAATAAGCGGAATAGACCATGTTTTAGACGTTATTTTAGAGATAACAGAGCAGACAAACCTCCTAGCACTAAATGCAGCTATAGAGGCAGCAAGAGCCGGCGAAGTAGGAAGAGGATTTGCTGTAGTTGCTGACGAAGTTAGAAAACTGGCAGAAAAAACATCAAAAAGTGCAAATGAAATAAGAGAGGTAGTAAATGCCATAGTAGAAGAAATGGAAAAAACAATAAAAGAAGTAGAAAAAGCAAAACAAACAGTTTCTGAATCTGTAAAATACACTACAAATGTAAGTGAAATATTTAAAGAAATAAAACAAAAGATAAACAAAATATCAGATATGATAAAAAGACAAACAGATTTTATGCAGTCTCAGGCAAATTATATAGATTCTGTAGTTAAAAACACAGATGAACTGTATAAAGGTTTTGAAGAAGTGGATTCTATATCTGATGAAATTACAGAAATATCATTAAAAACAATGGAAAGATTGAAAGCCACATGGGATATGATAGCAGAGTTTAAAGATGAACTTGGTATAGAAATCCTAAAAAGGATTGTAGACCACGCAATATGGATGAGAAATGTTATCAAATCAATAAAAGGAGAAATTCAGTGGACACCAACAGACCATACCCAGTGTAATTTAGGAAAATGGTACTACTCAGAAGGAAGAAAACAGATAGAAAAATATGGAGATGAAGCTGTCAAACTGTTTGAAGATATAGAAGAGTATCACGCAGGACTTCACAGATTAGGAATAGAAGCAATCAAAAAACACCAGGAAGGAAAATATGAAGAATCTTATGATTTAGTGGCTCAAATGCTTTCTTATTCAAGAAACATTATTAATATACTTGATAAACTAACAATGGTTATTCTTAAAAAAGACCATGAATTTCTAAATTAAAAGGGCTATACTCTAGCCCTTCTTTCCATCTTATAAAAACCTCTCAGAATAAGAACTACAAGAATAAGTAGAAATAAAGCACTATCATAACCATTTTTTGAAAAACTACATCCTCCTTCTAGTGCTTCTTTTTCAATAGGAACTTCCTTTTTACCTACAATATCAAAAAATATTCTAAGATTTGCTTTTCCTGCATCATAAGCCTTTATCAAAATTCCACAACCTGCTGTAGAAAATTCTGTTAAAGGTTTACCTACACAATTTTCTTTTACTATCTCAAAATTTTCCTCATCTTCTCCATCTATATCTATCTCTGTTATCATGACAGGTTCTAATCCTTTATTAACAACTACAACAATAGCACCATTACTGCCTGATTTTATTCTTACCTTTTTTGGATAGATTTTAATGTCAGCCTGCCATCCAGTAATCTCTGGCATATAAGGAAGCCAGCTATCTCCCTCATTTAAAGTTTCTTCATCTATAATCCCTGCATCTATCATATCTTTATACATATTTCCCCATGCTCTTGCAGCTCTTTGATGAAGCTCATCTTTATCTTCAAAACAATCTCCAAATCTTCCTTCTATAGACTCACCTACACAAAAATCTGGAAACTCTTCAAGAGGCTCGTCTAATACTTCTTTTGCCACTTCTCCCGGTTTTTCAACAAAATCATTCACTCCAAATCCATACACTAAACCTAAAAAAGCCAGTATCACCAAAACAACACCTTTATAAAACATATACACTTCCTTTATCTATTTTTATATACGAATATACTAATATAGTATTCCTTTTTGATACCAATTACAAATATGATGGTTTACCTTATGACACCTATCATAGTGTTTATTTTTCAATACTCTATTATTAACTTAGAATTTTTATAAAAATTCAAAAAAAATAAAATCACAGGAGGTATTAATGGCACTTCAAGGTGTAATTGACGCGTTAAAAAAAGCTACATTAGAAGAAATCGGTATTAGTTTTTCTCTTGCAGATATCTTAAGAGATTTAAAAATAGAAGGAAATAATGTAAAACTCGTTCTTTTTTCTCCAAGTGAGAAATATTACGATTTTTTAAAACAAAAGGCAGAACAAACGCTAAAATCAATAGGTGCAGAAACTGTAGAGATTGAATTTACAGACCAGCCTCCAAAACAAAGACAACAACAACCTCCTCCACCTCCACAACCAGAAAATCCATTTGAAAATAGAAGAAGAATTCCAAAAGTTAAAAAAGCTATTGCTGTATCTTCAGGTAAAGGTGGAGTAGGAAAATCTACAGTAGCAGTAAACCTTGCAGCTGCTCTTAAGAAATTAGGGTACCATGTTGGATACTTAGACGCTGATATGTATGGACCATCAGGTCCTACTATGCTTGGAGCAAAAGACAAGCAGGTAATGGCAAAAAGAGAAGGAGATAGAGAAGTTTTAATAGCACCAGAAGCACATGGAATTAAAGTAATGTCAATAGGTTTTTTACTTCCTTCAGAAGATACCCCTGTTATATGGAGAGGTCCTGTACTGTTTAAAGCTCTTAATCAATTTTTATTTGATGTAGATTGGGGAGATGAAGAATTAGATTTCCTTATAATAGACCTTCCACCAGGAACAGGAGATGTCCAAATTACATTAGGACAGGTAGCAGAATTAGATGGAGCAGTTATAGTTACAACTCCACAGGATGTAGCTTTAATAGACGTAAAAAAAGGAATTCAAATGTTTAACGAAGTGATGATTCCTGTTTTAGGGATAGTTGAAAATATGAGTTATTTTGTATGCCCAGATAACGGCAAAAAATATGAAATATTTGGAAAAAGCAAAACAGAAGAGATAGCCAAAAAATATAATACAGAACTTTTAGGAAGAATTCCTATAGAACCAAAAGTGGCAGAATTTTCTGATTTAGGAGTACCAATTGTTTTGGCAAAAGAAGACTCAGAATCTGCTAAAGCCTTCATGGATATAGCAAGAAATGTAATAAAAAAATTAAGTCAACAATAAGGAGGTATGACAATATGATTGAAACAAGAGGATTGGTTTACGTAGACCATTTAGCTACAACTCCAGTAGCTGAAGAAGTTATAGAAGCTATGATGCCTTATTTTAGAGAAAAGTTTGGAAATCCAACATCTCTTCACGAACTTGGAGTAGAAGCAAAAAAAGCTATAAATAGAGCAAGGGAACAGGTTGCGGAACTTTTAAATGTAGGAAGACCTGAAGATATAGTATATACATCAGGTGCTATAGAAGCTAATAATCTTGCTATAAAAGGTTATGCAAAAGCTCCAGGAGTTTCAAGAAGAGGAAAACATATAGTAGTTTCTTCTATAGAGCATCACTCTATACTTCATTCATGTAAAACCCTTGAAAAAGAAGGTTTTGAAATAACATATGTAGAACCTGATGAGTATGGAATAATCCATCCAGAAAAGTTAGCAGAAGCTATAAGACCAGATACTATTCTTGTGTCTGTAGGATATGCAAATAGAGAAATTGGAACACTTCAGGATATGCCAGCTCTTGTAGCAGCTGCAAAAGAAAAGAACCCAAGAGTTGTTTTTCATTCTGATATAGCGGCTGCTGTAGGACATACACCTGTAGATGTAGAAGGTTGGGGCTTAGATATGGCTTCCTTTACAGGACACTATTTTTATGCACCAAAAGGAGTAGGAGGTCTATACATTAGAAAAGGAGTCAGAATAAAACCTCTTATAGAAGGTGGAATTCAAGAAGGTGGAAGAAGAGCAGGAACAGAACCAGTTCCGTTAATAGTAGGAATGGGTGTTGCAGCGGAGCTTGCTATAAAAGAAATGGATGATAGAGTAAACAGACTAAAAAGACTAAGAGACAAACTCAAAAAAGGTATAGAAGAGAGAATACCTTACATAAAATTCACAGGACATCCGGAACAAAGACTTCCTAACCATCTGTCATTGATTGTTATGTATATAGAAGGAGAAGCTATGCTTTTAATGTTAAACATCAAAAAAACATATACAGCTTCCGGTTCAGCCTGTGTATCTTATGCATTAAAACAATCACACGTTTTAGCAGCAATAGGTGTAGAAAAAGAAGCATCAAACGGTTCTATAGTTTTCTCACTTGGTAGAGAGAATACCGAAGAAGACATAGACTACATAATAGAAGAGTATCCAAAAGTAATACAAAGACTTAGAGAAATATCACCATTTGGACCAGAAAACTGGGATCAATTTGCTAAAAAAGCAGACAAATTTAAAAATGTACAGGGCTAACATATGATAAAACTCATTGAGTATATATATGCTTCTAAGTATATTAAAGGTAAGATAAAATTTAAACCTGAAAGGAGGTTTCAAAATGTTTGAATATACAGATAAAGTTATGGATCATTTCATGAATCCAAGAAACTTAGGAGAAATACCAAATCCAGATGGATATGGACAATGTGGAAACCCATCTTGTGGAGACGCAATGTTATTTACTATAAAAGTTGATAAAGATACTGACGTTATTACAGATGTTAAATTTAAAACATTCGGTTGCGGTTCTGCTATAGCAGTTTCATCTGTTCTTACAGAAATGGTTAAAGGAAAGCCTATTGACTATGCTTTAAACTTAACTTACAAGGAAATTTTTGAAGAGTTAGGAGGTCTTCCACCTCAAAAAATACACTGTACAAACCTTGGACTTGAAACACTACATGTAGCAATAAAAGACTACTTACTAAAACAAGGTAGAGTAGAAGAAGCAGCAAAAATACCTGACTGTGTAGAAGAGGAGCATGAAGAAGAAGCAGTAGACCTTGAGCATATAGGCTAATCTCGCTATATTTAAACTATATCAATAATTTAAATAAGCAGAGGGCTGTAAGCCCTCTTTTTTTATGAATGGAGAAAAATGGATAAAAAAATTAAAGCAGTAGCTTTATACTCTGGAGGACTGGATAGTACTCTTGCTATAAAGCTTATTCAATCTCAAGGTATAGAAGTTTTAGCTGTACATTTTTATACAGGATTTTGTATCACAGAAACCAAAAGAAGAAGAGGAGAAAAGAAACCTGACGGTTCTCACTATATGAACCCAGCCTTAAAATATGCGGCAAAGTATGGTTTTCCTATAGAAATAGTTGATATATCAGAAGATTACTTTCATATAATAACAAATCCTAAATACGGTTATGGAAAAAATGTTAACCCATGTATAGACTGCAGAGCTTTTATGTACAAAAAAGCAAAAGAAATAATGGATGAAATAGGAGCTCATTTTATAATATCAGGAGAAGTGTTAAATCAAAGACCTATGAGTCAGCACTTACAGGCAATGAAAATAATAGAGAAAGAAGCAGGTGTAGAAGGTATAGTTGTTAAACCTCTTTCAGCAAAACTTTTACCTCCTACAATACCAGAAATAAGAGGATGGATAGACAGAGATAAATTGGAAGGAATAAAAGGAAGAAGTAGAAAAAGACAGTTTGAACTTGCTAAAAAATTCGGTATAGATGAGTTTGAACAACCAGCAGGTGGGTGTTGCTATTTAACAGATGAAAACTTTGCAAGAAAATACAAAGAAGTAATTTCTGTAGAAAATAAAATAAGCAGAGATGACCTATATTTACTTACAGTAGGAAGACATTTTAGATTACCTTCAGGAACAAAAGTTATAGTAACAAGAAATGAAGGAGAAGGTAATTTTGTTAGAGGATTAAAAGATAGATACTGGTTTTTTGAACCAGTTGGAAAAGGTGCAGTAGCTATAGCAAAAACTATAGATGGTACATCCCTTTCAAAAGAAGAAATAAAGCAGATAGCAGACCTTATAGCAAGGTACAGCAAAACAGAAAATGATAAAATAAATGTTAAATATCATAGTCCTGATGGTGAGGAAGGAATAATTTTAGGAGAAAGATTACAAGAGGCAACATTAGAAAGTTGGAGGATATAAAATGAGTGTAAACTTAGATGAAATTAAACCAGACATTGTGCATGATGCCACAGGAACATACTGTCCTGTTCCTATTACAGAGCTTGCAAAAGTAATGAAAACTGCAAAAGTAGGTCAAATAGTTGAATTACTCGCAGATGATGAAGGAGCTATACAGGACGTACCAGCATGGTGTGAAGCTACAGGAAACGAATTTTTAGGTTATAAAGATGAAGATGGTGTATTAGTATTTTATGTGAGGAAGACAAAAGAATGAAAATAACACCAGAGACAAAGGTTTTTCATTTACTTGAAGAATACCCAGAAACAGAAGAAATTATAAAGAAATACTTTAGCTATTTTTATGAAGAAAATTTGGAAGATATAGCATTAAAAAGACTTAGTATAAAAGGTGCTTTTAATGTACTTGACTTTGATGATAAGAAAAGAGAACAGTTTATACATGAATTAAATGAGATTATAATCAAATCTAAATAGAGGTGTTTAGATATGATAAAAGAAATGAGTGAAAAAGAAAGAGAAGTTGAAGAAGTTTTAGAAAAAATAAGACCAGCTTTAACAGCAGATGATGGGGATATAAAGTTAGTAAAAGTAGAAGATGATATAGTTTACTTAGAGCTTTTAGGAATGTGTATACACTGTCCAGTGTCAGATATGACTATGAAAGATTTGATAATCTATACAGTTAGAGAGTCGCTTCCCTGGGTTAAAACAGTAATGATAGGGCAAAATAAATTTACGCTTTAACTATTTGAATGAAATTAGACTGTTTTATAGATGGAAAAACACAGGTTTATGGTATATTTGGCTATCCAGTAAAACATTCTAAATCTCCTATATTTCAAACATATTCATTTCAATCATTAGGAATAAATGCAGTTTACCTTCCCTTTGAAGTAAAGCCAGAAGACTTAGAAACAGCAGTAAACTCTTTAAAATCCCTTGGAATAAAAGGAGTAAATATCACTGTTCCACATAAAGAACATGTAATTCAGTATGTAGATGAGGTTTCAGAAGAAGTTCATTATATAAAAGCAGCTAATACTATACATAACTTAGATGGATATCTAAAAGCTTATAACACAGATGCATACGGATTTGTAGCAGGATTAAAAGAGCTTACAACAGATTTTTATGATAAAGCATTTTTAGTTATTGGTGCAGGTGGAGCCGCAAGAGCTGTCCTGTATGGACTTATAAAAGAAGGTGTACAGAATATAATAGTTGCAAATAGAACAACTCAGAGAATAAACAATATAATAGATGATTTTAAAACTCTTCATAGATTTATAGACCAGATAATAAAACCTATTCCTTTATCTGAAATTAATCAGTATATAGATAAAGCAGATATTATAGTAAATACAACCTCAGTAGGTCTAAAAGATGAAGACCCGTATCTTTTTGACTATAACCTTATAAAAAATTCCCATATAGTCATAGATATAATCTATAAAAAAACGCCATTGTTAAAGGAAGCAGAAAAAAAAGGATGTAAATGGCAAGATGGTTTACCTATGCTAATATATCAGGGAATAAAATCCTTTGAAATATGGACTGGCAAAGTACCAGATATAGAAAAGATAAAACAAATATTAACAAGTATATAAGTTCTTAAAATATTTTTGATAGTATGAAAAAATTAAAAATATGTTCCGAAAAGGAAAATCATCCTTAAGGTAAGACTATTAATGTCATTGGTGATTTAAGATAAGAACACACTAAACATAGAAGAAAGCATTAAAGAAAGTTAAGACATAAAAGATATGAAAACCATTGTAAATATACATAAGTGGATATAAAGTAAGTTTAGGAGATTTTTTTTAATTTAAAAAGGGATATTCAAATGGAAGTTGCACAAAGGAGTTTAGAAAAAAAGAAAAAAAGAAGAAAAAAGATACCAGACTATCTGGTTTATGAGATTTTAGACAATAAAAAAATTTATTACAGAGACTATAAAAAAGTGTTGTCTGGGGAACTTCCACCAGAGGCTGTTATAGGTAGCAGTGATTTACATGCATGGATAATTGATTTGATTTTACAGGTTTTGTATAAAAATATAGATCTGAACAAATTTAAAATTTTAGTTGGAGAGGTAGGATACTTCTACACACCTTCCCGTTCAAAAAAATGGTTGAATTTAGATATAGCTATAATTAGTAGAGAAAAATTAAAAAAACCACAGGGAACATACCTTAAAATTCCACCAGAAGTGGTAATAGAGGTTGATACAAAGGCTGACCTATCAGAAATAGGCGATGAGTATTACATAGCAAAAACCGAAAGGCTGCTCAAAAGTGGTATAAAAAAAGTTATATGGATATTTACAGAATATAAAAAAATCCAGATAGCAGAGGCTAAAAAACCCTGGTTAACTGTAGATTACGACTACGAATTTGAGATTATTGATGGTATAAGATTAAACTTAGAAAAACTTCTAAAAGAAGAAAATAAATGAAATCTACTGACAGGAAAAAAGTCAGACTATCTGAAAAAGAGATAAGGATTATAAAAGAGACAATAAAAAAGTATGACCCAAGTGCTAATATAATAATATTTGGAAGCAGGACAGATTTAACAAAGAAGGGCGGAGATATTGATATACTTGTTATCTCAAATAAAATAGATTATAAAATGAGAAGAAAAATCCGTGTGGAGCTTTTTTTAAAGTTAGGAGAAAGAAAAATAGATTTGATTATTACTGATAATCCCCAAAAAAGTGAATTCACAAAAGTAGCATGTAAATATGGAGTGAAAATTTGACACATAAGGAAATTCAAAAAATCTTTTGTGAAAATCTGCAGCTTTTAAATAAAAATGTCCAATGGCTTAAAAAATCATTTCAAAAAGCACAAAAAATGAGGTTGGAATCTAAAAAAAGTTTAACTGAAAGTGATTTAGAAATTTTAGAAACCCTTTCTAATAGATTTGGAAGAACAGTTGATATTTTAATAAATAAAGTTTTGAGAAGCTTAGATATTTTGGAACTTGAAGATATAACAAGAAAGTTAGACATAGTTATAAGAGCTGAAAAAAGAGGATTTGTAGATGATTATACTTTACTTATAGAAATGAAAGAGCTGGTAAACGAACTTGTCCACGAGTACATGCAGGAAAATTTGATTGAAAAATTTAAAGAAGTTTTAGAAAAAACTTCTATACTGATTAAAATAATTGATAAAGTAAATCAATATTCCAGAAGAATGAAATACTGCGAATGAAATAGTTCCTAAAAAAGTTAAAGCATTTCAGCCAATGAAGAGAGAAGAAATATATGAGAGTATTAATAGATAAACAAAGTAAAAGTGATGAAAAAAAGGAATATTAAGAATGTAAGGCTTTCTGAAAATGAGATAAGAGTTATAAAAGAAACAGCAAAGGAAATTTTTGGTAAAGGTGTAAAGGTTTACATTTTTGGCAGTAGAGCAGATTTAACAAAAAAAGGCGGAGATATTGATATTTTCATAGAAACAGACAAAACTACAAGCATTAAAGACGAGATTAAATTTTTAGCTGTTTTAGAAAGAAAAGGAATAGAAAGAAAAGTGGATTTAGTAGTAAAATCTAAAAATAAAAAATACAGACCTATTTTTGAAGAGGCTAAAAAAACTGGAGTTTTACTGTGAGTTATTTAGAAGAAAACTTAAAAGTTGCCAATCTTCATTTGGATAGATTGAGAAAAGCTTCAACGGAGATTTTAGAAAAGAATTTATTAAAAAATTTAGACACAGATGATTTTGAAACTGTAAAAGTTGTAGATACTTTTGTTTATCGTTTTATCAAACTCCAGGATTATTTGGGACAGAAACTATTTAGAAATTTTTTAAGAGCTATAGGTGAAGATTATGAAAATTTGAGTTTTATAGATATTTTAGATAAACTTGAAAAGTTAAGAATTATATCCTCTGCAGAAGAATGGATAGAGCTTAGAAAACTAAGAAATAAATTAACTCATGAATATCCAGATGAGTTAGAATATATAAAAGAAGAGATAGAACTTGCTTTAAAAAAGATTGATTTATTTGTCTATACAATTGAGAAAATTTCCAATTATCTTAAAGACAGAAGGTTAATTTAGCAAATAATGATAAATAAAATAAAGAATATTTTTAATACAAAAGATAAAAAAAGGTTATTGGAAAATTTCTTATCTTTAACTGTTTTACAGGTAGCAAACTATATATTGCCACTTATTACATTACCTTATTTGGTCAGAGTTTTGGGACCTGAGAAATTTGGGCTTATTATGTTTGCTCAGGCTTTTATTCAATATTTTGT
>JALSSG010000128.1 GCA_026984355.1 Hydrogenothermaceae bacterium | reverse complement strand
GTTATTGCTCCTGTCCCTGCTCCAAGTTCCAAAACTTTTGAATTCTTATCTAAAATTTCCTGAACACTGTGAATAATGCTTATTCTTTCTACTGTTAAGTGATACTTAGAAGGCCAGTCTTTTATATATCTATGTAAATCAAATGGGTCAGTATACTTTTTTCTTTTGAATATTTTATATAAATATTTTTCTCCACCGTCTGCATATTTTATTTCGTCTTTTTCATTTAAGGTTATGTTTTTACTCATTCTGAAATTCTCCTGTGTTTTATATGAATTAATTTCGTATTAAGGTTAATTTTTCATAAACATAATTCGATAATGAAATTAATTAAAACTGTAAAAATTAAGGATAAATGATGAGAATATCAGCATGTATAATAGCTAAAAATGAAGAAAAAAATCTTCCTCGCTTATTAGATAGCATAAAAGGGAAGTTTGATGAAATAATACTTGTAGATACAGGGTCTACTGACAAAACTATAGAAATAGCTAAAAATTATGGTTGTAAAGTTTATAAAAGGGAATGGAATGGTTTTGCTGATGCAAGAAATTTTGCAAGCTCAAAGGCTACTGGTGATTGGATTTGGCATTTTGACGCAGACTTTGAGCTTGAACCTCAAGAGTATAAAAAAGCCATATTTTTCTTAAAAAACATACCTGAAAATTATGACGCTGTTATGATAGGTGTAAAAAACTTTGATAAAAATGGAATAGTCAATACATACTCTTCTCAGATATTTATTCACAGAAATAAACCATACATAAAGTGGGTTGGAAAAGTTCATGAATATGTTGATGTAAATTTATCTTATGGTATTCCTGTTTTTGTAAATCATTATGGATATCAGGATAATGATATTTTATATAAAAAAGCAAAGAGAAACCTAAAACTTTTAGAAGATGAAATAAGAAATTTAGATAAAGATTCAGAGAATTATCTTTTTAAACTGTTTTATCTGGTTCAGTCTTATGTAGTTTTTTTAAGTGTAGGAAAAGAAAAAAGTGATGAGATTTATAGTACTGCAAAAAAATATATAGATGAATATTTCCAGATAAGAGAAAATCTATATAGTGGGAAACCTGCAAATGTTTTTGATAATCATATGTTATCTTATGCCCTTACAATATATATTTCTAAGAAAAAGTATAAAGAAGCTAAAACTCTTTTAAATAATCCACTTTTTAAGGATAGTAAGTATCCTGATACTATCTACTATAAAGGTATTGTTGAGTATTACCATCAAAATTATAAAGAATCGGTAAAAAACATACTAATCTTTTTAAATGAGATTGATAAAGCAAAAAGAAATCTTTTTATTGATGGTATGAATAGGATTATAGAATCAGCAAATAAAATAAATGAAATATTAAATATTTTAGAAAAATCTCTGTCTAATCTTAGGGAAGAAGAAAAAAGGAAATTTGAAGAAGAAGCTAAACAGCTTTTTATGACAACAAAAGGTGAATATATAGGTCTTGGATGGTACCTTATACTAAAGTCTTTAAATGAAAAGGAAAAAGCAAAAAAACTTCTAAAGAAATTATCAAGACTGTCAAAAGATAAACTATCAGGTTTAAGGGTTGTTGTTGAGATGGTAAAAGATGGAGAAAAAGAACAGGCAAAAAAATTATTAAGACAGCTTCAGCAGGTTTAAAACTGGTATCCTTTAAGGTCTGATTTATCTGATATAGATTTTAAAATTTTTTCCTGTTTTTTAGATATTGTTTCAATTATGTAGTTTACCTTTTTTAGAAGATGTTCTATATCATCTTTTGAAAGAGAAGAAAAATCAATTTTATCTACATCTATACCTAAACCTTCTGGTATATTGCCACTTTCTAACGCCATCAACATATTATCTAAAGCTTTTTCTAAATCTTCTTTTCTATCTCTTCCCATCCTTCTTTTAATATCTCCATTATTTCTATAAGGTCTTCCATTAGTTTTGTATCATTTTTTAGATTTACAGTTATAAGCTGGTCTAATATAAACTGGTAAATTTTATGAAGGTTCTGTGCAATTTCACCACCTTTTTCAAAATCAAGAAATGAGTCTAAAGCATTTATTATCGTTTCAATCTCATATAGGCTATCTATTTTCCCTTTTAAATCATTGTTTTTTATACTTTCTATTGTAAATTTCATAAGCGTTATAGCTTTATCATAAATCAAAACTATCTGTTTTATAGGAGATGCAGTTTCTACACTAGTCTTTACATATGTATCATATGGATTAACCATTTACCTATCCTCCATTACCATTATTTAATGCACCAAAAGATTGTGTTAACCTTGATTTTACATCTTCCATTTGTGCCATGAGTAATTGAAGTGATATAAACTGTTTTTTTAGAGTCTGTATTTCAAGGTCTATTCTCTTATTCATTAACTCAATTCTTTCTTCTATGTTATTTATCTGATTATTGAAACTTTTTTCTTTTAGTTTTATTGGTCCCTGTGTTCCTGTAGTATATAGGAAGTAATCGTAAAGGTTATTTTTTAGGTCATTTACCATGGTTTGTACTTTTGAAACATCCGTATTAAGTAAATTATCAAGTTCTGTTTCATTTAAGCTAATATGTCCTGTATCTTTGTCAACAGATATAAGATTGTTATTCATTAGCGGTTCAAGTTTTTTAAATATGGTGCTTCTTATTTGCTGTAGAGAAAACTCGCCAGACAGGATACCATTTTTACCAGTTTTTTCCTTTATAAAATCTACCATCTCGTTATACTTTTTTATAAAGTCTTTTAAATCACTTTTAAATTCTGAATAATCATTTTGAACTGTAATATTTACAGGTGAAGATGATACGGACTTT
>JALSSG010000127.1 GCA_026984355.1 Hydrogenothermaceae bacterium | reverse complement strand
CCTACATAATCTGGGTTATTTATGGAAAGCCTGACTTTGCTATTGAAAGGGCTGTTACCGTTCTTGTTATAGCATGTCCTCATGCCCTTGGTCTTGCTGTTCCTTTAGTAGTTGCTCTTTCCACATCAATAACTGCAAAAAATGGAATACTTATCAGAGATAGAAAAGCCTTTGAACAGGCAAAAGATTTAACAGCTGTAATTTTTGACAAAACAGGAACTTTAACAGAAGGAAAGTTTGGCGTCACAGATGTTTTATCTTTTATTGATGAAAATGAGCTTTTACAGATAGCCTATTCAGTTGAAAAAAATTCAGAACACATAATAGCAAAAGCTATTGTAGATTATGCAAAAGAAAAAGGAATAAAACCTTTTGACATTAAAACATACAAAACACTGCCAGGAAAAGGAACTTACGGATTAATTGATAAAAAGGAAGTTTATATAGGAAGTCCTAACCTTATGAAAGAGTTAGGAATAGATATTAATGATGAAAGAATTTTATCCCTTCAAAAAGAAGGAAAAACAGTTATCTTTGTTGCGGTAAACTCAAAACTTGCAGGTGTATTTGCCCTTGCTGATAGAGTAAAAATAGAAAGCTATGAAGCTGTAAAACAACTTAAAGAGATGGGAATAAAAGTTTTTATGCTAACAGGAGATTCAGAAGAGGTAGCGGAAGTTGTAGCTAAACAGCTTGGGATTGATGATTATTTTGCACAGGTTCTTCCACACGAAAAAGCCCAAAAAGTAGATTATTTAAAAAAACAGGGCTATAAAGTAGCTATGGTTGGAGATGGAATAAATGATGCTCCTGCCCTTGTAACAGCAGATGTTGGAATAGCAATAGGAGCAGGAACAGATGTTGCAATAGAAAGTGCAGATATAATTCTTGTAAAAAGCAACCCAGCAGATGTTCCAAAAGTTGTAAAACTTTCAAAAATAACTTACAAAAAGATGGTTCAAAACTTATGGTGGGCTGCCGGGTATAACATAGTAGCTATACCCTTAGCAGCAGGAATTTTGTACTCTTATGGAATAGTTATCCAGCCAGCAGTTGGAGCACTTTTAATGTCTATAAGTACTGTAATCGTAGCTATTAATAGTCAAACCTTACGAAAGATTAACTTATAACAACATCATCATATATATTGAACTTCCTTTCAGTACTAATATATAATTTCATCTATTATGAAAAGTTTTTTAATAAAATTCGTCTTATTAGTAAGTGTAATTTTTTCTATATCGCATGACTTTGTATTTTATAACATAGACCCGTGTATGAAAGATTTATCTTCTGTTATAAAGTTTGAAAATGGTCAAAGTAATGACCCTCTCTGTGATATACACTATGAACTACACAGTCCATCTGTTATAAATAATCAACCACTATTTAAAATAAATAAAAATCACGAAAATATTCTTATCTTTTCAAAAAATACCAAACACCAACTATTCAAAACAGAGATTTTTAAACCACCATCTTTAAACGCTTAAGACTTTCACCGCCGTATTCTGTCTTTTTTCAACTTTAAAATGGAGGAGTAGTATGAGATTTTTAATCTTTGCTGTAGTTTTTATTGTTTATCAAATAAAGGCTGAAACGTTAGATGAAGTTATAAATACTGCCCTTGTAGAAAGTCCATTTTTAAAAAGCTATATCTATCAGGCTCAGTCTGTAGAAGGAGAGATAAAAAAAGCCAAATCTTTCCAGAACCCAAATTTAAACATTGAATTTGGAAGGATATACTCACAGATAGATGGAGAAAGTGGATTTAATATCACAAACTTTTCTATTGGGCAGCCCCTTAGACTGTGGGGAGAAAGAAAATTCGCAGTTTCTTCAGCAAAACTAAAAAAACAGGCTTTTGACAGCTTTTACCAGTTTCAAAAAAATACTCTTTTATCTAATATCTACAAAACCTTTTATAAAGCTTTATCTATCAATTACCAGATTAAAGTAAAAAAACAGGAAATTTCTACCCTTGAAAACCTATATGAGTTTTTGCAAAAAAGCTATCAGCTTGGAGAGATAACACAGCTTGATGTATTTAGAGTAGAGAAAGACTTAAATCTTGCAAAAGTCCAGCTTGAAAAACTAAAAGCAAATTATCAGGCACAGCTAAACACACTTTCAGCATTAGCAGGGAAGCAGATAAAAAGTGTTGAAGGGAACATTTATTCTTTTAAAGAAATAAAAGACATAAACATAACAAACCTTCCAGAAATCGTTTATCTAAAAAAGCAGATAGAAAGCATAAACTACCAGATTAAAAGACAAAAAGCTCTGTCAAAGCCAAAAATAAGCGTTGGTTTTGTGGTAGGGGAAGACGAAGTTGACCTCGGAAAATATGAATTTGGAATAGCTGTAAACTCAACTATTCCAGTTTTTTATAGAAGACAGGGAGAGATTTTAACCCTTGTAAACCAGAAAAAGATGATAAATCAAAAAATTAAACAAAAAGAGCTTGAATATAAAGCAACCTTAAAAAGCATAAAAAAGCAGATTTTTATATTAAAAAACCAGCTAAAAAAGGTAGAAAACAAAGTTTTACCTACAATATCAGATGCTTTAAAACTTGCTGAAAAAAGCTACAAACTAAGGGCAATAACATTTTTAGATTACTCAACAATACGCCAGCAGTATTACCAGACCCTTTACTACAAAATTGATTTAGCTTTAGAAATCCAAAACCTTTACGGTGATTACATAAAAATAGGAGGTTTAAGATGAGAGTTTTAATCATATTAAGTTTAATTTTCTTATCATTTACATCTTTTGCAGAAGAAGGAGAGCAGATACAAAAGGTAAAAATTCCACAGGACAT
>JALSSG010000126.1 GCA_026984355.1 Hydrogenothermaceae bacterium | reverse complement strand
CCTTTGGTTCTTTTTTTACTTCTTTTTGTAATTTTTCATATTCTTCTAAAGGTATGTAAGGTGGATTAGAAACTATAAAATCAAACTTATATCCACTTAATTCTTTAAATAAATCACTTTTTTTAAGATGCAATCTATAGCTAACTTTATGTATTTTAGCATTTTTTTTCGTTAATTCTAAGGCTATAGGAGATATATCTACTCCTACCATTTTTATATATGGTCTGTTTTTTAAAATAGAAATAGCTATTGCTCCACTTCCAACACCTATATCTAATCCTAAATATGGTGTATTTTTATCTAATCTTTCAAGAACTTTTTCTACAAGAACTTCGGTTTCTGGTCTTGGTATTAAAACACCTTCATTAACAATAAACTTCAGACCAAAAAACTCTTTTTTTCCTATAATGTAGGCAACAGGATATCCTTTTATTCTTTTGTCAATTCGTCTTATAAATTCATCTACTATAGATTGATTTAGACTTTCGTCTTTGATAGTAATAAGTTTCCATGTAGGAATATTTAAAATATCAGCCAATAATATTTGAGCATCAAGAACAGGTGTCTGTACTTTACTATCCTTTAGCTGTTTTATTCCATAATCAAGAAGCTGTTTAACTTTCATTACAATATGCACTAATTTTGTGAAAAGTTCTTATATATTTTGACACATTATTGTGCATTTTTTTTAGAACATAGTAAAAAACCTAAATACTTCAAAAATAAATCTATTGGCATGCTATTTGCTAACTATTAGTTATAAAAATCTACAAGGAGGTTTAAGATGAAAAAAATTGAAGCTATCATCAAACCATTTAAGCTTGATGAGGTAAAAGAAGCCCTATCTGAAATAGGTACATTTGGTATGACTGTTACGGAAGTCAAAGGTTTTGGAAGACAGAAAGGACATACAGAACTTTACAGAGGAGCTGAATATGTTATTGATTTCCTACCAAAGATAAAAATAGAACTTGTTGTTGATGATAATATGGCTGAAAAAGTAGTAGAAACAATAATGAACGCAGCAAGAACAGGAAAAGTTGGAGATGGAAAGATATTCATTATACCTGTTGAAGATGCTGTAAGAATAAGAACTGGTGAAAGAGGAGTAGAAGCTTTATAAAAAATCAAAAATTAAAAGGAGGTTTAAGGATGAACAAAAAGATATGGCTTTTTCTTATGGCTTTACTTCCTTTCTTTGCAATAGCAGAGGAAGAGGCAAAACTTGATACAGGTGATACAGCATGGATGATAACAGCTACTGCCCTGGTTGTTCTTATGACTGTAGGAGGACTTACACTTTTCTATGGTGGTATGACAAGAGCTAAAAACATAGTAAACACTGTAATGATGGTATTTATGGCATATGCTGTTGCTATAGTTGTGTGGTTTTTATGGGCATATTCTTTAGCGTTTACAGATGGTGCAGGTGCATTAGATGCTATTGTTGGTGGTGTAAGTAAAATTTTAATGAATGGTGTTGATTATAAAACTTTAAGTGGCACTTATCCAGAGTGGGTATTTGCAACGTTCCAGTCAACATTTGCTGCTATAACCATAGCTCTCGTTTCAGGTGCGGTTATTGAAAGAATGAAATTTTCAACATGGATATTATTTGTTATTCTCTGGGTAACTTTTGTTTATGCACCTATAGCTCATGTTGTTTGGGGTGGTGGTTTCTTATTTGACCTTGGTGCTTTAGACTTTGCAGGTGGAACAGTAGTTCACATAAATGCTGGGGTTGCAGGACTGGTTCTTGCTATCTTACTTGGAAGAAGAAAAGATTTTGGAAAAGCTGCTATACTTCCATCTTCTGTAGTATTAACAACTCTTGGAGCAGGATTACTCTGGTTTGGCTGGTTTGGATTCAATGCTGGTTCTGCCTTTGGTGCTAACGATGTGGCAGGTGTAGCTCTACTTACAACAAACCTTGCTACAGCTGCTGCTGTTGTATCATGGGTACTAACTGAATGGATTATAGCTAAAAAACCTACACTACTTGGTGCTGCTTCTGGTGCTATTGCAGGTCTTGTTGCTATAACACCTGCTGCTGGTTTTGTAGATGCAAAAGGTGCATTGATAATAGGGCTTGTTGCAGGAATTGTTGGCTGGTTTGGTGTGTTTGTTCTTAAGAAAGCTATAGGTTATGATGATTCTTTAGACGTATTTGGTATTCACGGTCTTGCTGGAATATGGGGAGCATTAGCTACTGGTTTCTTTGCATTACAGTCTCTTGCATGGGATGGTTCACCACTTCAAAATGGTGATAGAGCAGGACAGATTCTTGTTCAAGTAGAATCTATACTATTTACAATTGTTTATACAGCTATTATGACTGCTATACTGTTCTTTGTTTCGTCTATACTTACAGGTGGTGCTAGAGTTGATGAAGAAACTGAAACTATGGGACTTGACGAAGCATCTCACGGAGAAAGGGGATTTAACCTGTAAGGGGTTGTCCCCTTTGTGTTTATGGTATAAAATTAATTAGAATATTTTAATATTACGATAAAGGAGGTATAAGATGAAAAAAATAACGGGAATGCTGGCTGCAGCAGCAATTTTTACAACAGGAGCATTGGCAGGAGAATTACCTTTTGAGGTTCATGGTGGTGTAAGTGCTGGGTATCAGTACACAGATGGAGATAATGAAGGATTTTTTGTATCAAACGCATTAGTTGAAATCTCAAAAGAAGCAAAAGATGGAATTGGATTTACAGCAGCTTTTGGATTTTTACAAAACTGGAATCCTTCAAGCACAGGTGATGCATTTGGTATTCAATACGCATATTTAACACTTCCTTTTGGAAAGCTTACTTTAGATGCTGGTATTATACCTACTCTTGTAGGTTATGAAGTAGCTAATACTTATGCCAATCCAAACATAAACATTGCAACTATATGGAACGGTCAACCTGTATACTATGGTGGTGCAAGAGCTACTTATAACTTAGGTGACGAAAGTGTATGGGTTGAAGTTAATGATGATGGTACAGATGGTGCATGGTCTATAGGTGGAAGTGGAGATTTAGGTTCTGTAAATATCATAGCAAGTTATTATGCTTACAACATAGGTAGAGACATCGTAGATATAATACTTAGTTCAACAGTAGGTGGAATAGATGTAGCTCTTAACTTTGATTATCAGATAAATGACGGTGATGGTGATGATGGATATGGTGTTGCTTTTTATATAATTCCAAAATTAGGTGGCATAGATATCCCTATAAGGATTGAAAGCTTTGACCCAGGAGATACTGATGCATATACTGATCAAGGATGGGATATTGCTATAACACCTACTTTAAAACTTGGAAATGGTTATGCAAGAGCTGAAATTTTCTATACAGACTATGATGCAGCAGGAAGTGATACTCAAGTTGCTGTAGAATTTGGAGCTACTTTCTAGTAGCCCTTTTGCTGCTAAATCTTTAATGCCCCTATATAGGGGCATTTTTTTTTATTTATTTAATTTTTTCACAGCATCTAATCTTCTTGCTACATCTTCCCAGTTAATAATATCTATCAGCTTATCTACATATTCTCCTCTTTTGTTTTTGTACTTTAGATAATAAGAGTGTTCCCATACATCAATAGCAAGAAGTGGAATAACTCCCCATTGAGTTAAATGGTGATGGTCTTCACACTGGATACACACAAGGGAATCTGTATATATCTGATAACCTAAAATACCCCATCCTGCACCTTCTACCGTTTTTGATAGTTTTGATAATAAAGCTTTTAATTTATCAGCAGTTCCAAAACTTTTTTCTATATATCTAAGTAGTTCTCCTTTTGGATGAGTCTTTTTATTTGTTAAATTAGTCCAATATATAGTGTGTAGAACATGACTGGAAAAATGATACTCAAGCTTTTTAGTCCAGTAATCTACCTCAGAATAGTTATTCTCTTTAATAGCTTTCTTTATCATAGCAAGGTCTTTATTAGCTTTTTTGACTGCTCCTCCATGATGATATTTATAATGAAGATATACAGTTTCAGCATCTATTACAGGTTCTAAAAAATCTGTAGGGTAAGGTAATGGCTGTAATACAAAGTTCCCTTTTTCATCTGACAGTCTATCAATTCCTGTTTCAATTACTCCTTTTGCAAATGCACTGTTAAATACTAATGATGAAATTCCTAAAGCTGTGGAATACAAGAAATTTCTTCTATTCATAAGTACCCCCTTATTTATGTAATCTTAACCTTTTTTATAGGTTTTGGAACTATTACAGCCTGTACTATCATATCATCTAAAGCCTTAAAACCATGAGGTTCCTCTGGTTCATATTTTATAGAATCACCGGTTTTTAATTCTTTAAACTGGTTTTCAGTTTGGTAAAAAAATATACCTGTTCCTTTTAAAACACTTACAAAAACTGTAGAAGGTGAGGTATGCATAGGAATTTTTTGACCTTTCTTTAGATAAAAGTGAATAACCAGAAATTCATTGGTTTCTAGTATTTTCTCTGAAAAAGGTTTATCTTCTTTAAATTTGTTTTTGCTCAATCTTATAATTTCAGCCATAAAATTAGTTTATAACAAAATTTAAGTTTATTTTAATCTTTTTATCCCTGGTATTTCTTTTATAAGCTGTAAAGCTATCTGTCCTGGTCTTAAGGTTGGAAGTAAATGGTCTATTTTTTGAGTATAAAAAGCTTCATGATTTTTTATAGAGTTATTAGTAAGCAACGATAAATATTGCTCTTCTAAATATTTCATGTTTTCTATTTCTAAATCTGTTAAATCAACAAAAAAAGCTCCAAAATTAACTGAACGTTTAGAACTATTTCCCTGTACAAAGTACAGGTTCAAATCACCATATTGATAAACTTTAATAAAGTCAAAGTAATCAACTTCTGTATGATTTTTTATTAATCTAAAATCAGACTCTGGTGTTTCAAAGGCTGTTCCAAATTCATTACTTTCTATTCTACAGAATACAGATTTTTCTTTTATAGTTTGATTTAAGCTTTCTATCTTTATAAATCTTCTGTTAAAAGGATGGACAAGCATATAACTAAAAATGTTATCCTCTGTTTCATACATTAATTTTCTTATATCTTCCCAGCCTTTTACTCTTTTTGGTTTTACATCAAATAATAAAAATTTTCTAATATTTTCATCTATAATCTTTAGTCTTATTCTGTAATTTTTATAATCTAATTCTATAGATAAATCTCCAAAATCATCAGTTATTGGATTATCCTGATGTTTCTTTTTAAAAGATAACCATATATTTTTTAGTCTTCTTGTTATAGGCGTATCAAGGTAAAGAACTGGCTTATACCTGTAGTATCTTGAACCTGCATTCCAAAAGTATGTATAAAGCCTATCTAAATCAATCCATAGTTTATCTATTGTAGATTCTCTGAATTTTACGTCATAATATTCTAATTCTTCCTCATCTTTATTAAAGAAAATGTTGTATTCAGCTAAATCCCAGTAATTGTAAAAATATATATTGATAGGTTGATTTTTTATTTCATCTGCAAGTTTAGTAAGGTAAGAAATAGATACATCTGATGGATTTAAGGAAATATATCCTAGTGCCAAAGCAGTATTTATTATTCTTACAACATCTTTATCTATTTTTCTCTCGCTTCCTTTTAAGGATATGTTTAAGCTTATATTTTTTACTATAACAAAATATGGAGCAATAGTTTCAGTGATTTCAGATAAACATTCTGTATAAAGTGCTTCCTGAAAAACGTTATCAGTATCTTTTTGGTATTCTGCTATACAGTCTTCAACAACCCTATAGTAAGACTTTCTTTCATCTCTAAACGGATTTGTTGTTATAATTTCTAAAGAATGAAGACTTTCTGCAAGGTCTGTTTGAAATTTTATACCGTTTATTTTGAAGGAATTATATGACTTACTAACAGGCGTTCTTATTAAACTATATATATCTATGTTATTCATAATTATAACCTCATTAAATACAGCATTTTAATTAACTATAAATCTAAACTGAAAAAATTATTATGAACTTCCTTATATTTTAAATTTCTAACTAAAAAATTTCTTTTCAATATCTTCTGCTATTGAAAATCCTTTAATTAAAGTTTCTTTATCTAAATATTCTATGCACATTTTAAATAGAATTGTGTTTTCTTTTAAGATATGGTCGTTTAAATAATGTAGTAATTCGTTTATATTATTTCTAAGCTCTGGCCACTGGTTTACTCCTTGTTTTATAAAACTTATGTTCTTAAGAGACTTATCACATAAGTCCTGAATAATTTTGTGCTCTCCAATTAGTTCTTTTAGAAGATTATCTTTATTTTTTATCTTTTCGTATAAAAATGGAAATAGACCTTCTTCTTCTTTCTGAAAGTGAAGTTTTAAATCTAGGCATACCTCTTGTAGTTCTTCCTGAAGCATACTCAGTGTTTTTTCGTTTAAAATAGTTCTGGCATTTTTAAAAAGGTTTTGTAGTTTATCTATACTTTCAAGGTGCTTTTTATGTTCTAAGAATAAAAGGTCAATTATATCCATTACATAGGTTCCAGTAGAAAATTTTCACTCGTGATAAAATTTTAAAACAAAATATCTTTGAGGTAAAAACATGTCCCTTTTTCCTATGTTTGTAAATCTAGAGGGCAAAAATGTTCTTGTGGTTGGTGGTGGAAATGTAGCGGCTAGAAAAATAGAAAAATTACTACCATTTAAACCAAAAATAACTGTAGTTGCAAAAAAGATAAAAAGAGATGAGATAAAAAAATTAGCAGAGAAACATAATATCACCTTGATAGAAAGGCAGTTTTTATTTACTGATATAGATAGGAAAGATATGGTTATTGTTGCTGTTGATGATGTAGACCTTCAAAGAGAAGTATACAATTACTGTGTTAGAAGAAGAATTCCAGTGAACTGTGTAGATAGTCCAGATTACTGTACTTTTATTTTTCCAGCTCTTGTTATTAAAGACGAGCTTGTTATTGGTATATCCACATCAGGTACTGTTCCGGGATTATCTGCAAAAATTAGAGAAAAAATTGAAAACTGCTTACCTGAAAATATAGAAGATGTACTGAAAAAACTAAAACAGATAAGAGAAAGTATGCCAAAAGGAGAAGAAAGACAAAAAAAGATATTAGAAATTATAAATAAGCTTTTATAAGCTTAATATTCTTCTTCTTGCTCTCTTATATATTCAAAAACCATTTCAATTATAAGCAAGATAATTGATATAACATTTGCCACAGCTGCTCCTATTGCTAAACCTACAGCAAGCTGTACGTGAATTTGTGAAAAGTAAAGTATTGCAGAAGGAATTAAGTGAAGGTCTGCAACAAGTGCTGTTGCAAGGAGTTCTGCAGAAAAAATCTTTTTTGCTCCAAATTTTAATACTGTAGCAATAAGATTAACACCTACAGCAACTATAAGCTGATAAGGGTCATTACTGAAGATAAATCCTACATTACTTGTAAGAGCTAAAAATATAAAAAAGTCAGACCATACTTTTCCCCAGTTTATCATACTAATTCTTCTCCTTTATGTTTTTCTGTATGTTCTCTTACAAACTCCTGTGCTCTTTTTAAAGCTTTTGGATGACCTAAAATAATTAAAGTATCTCCCTCTTCTATTATAGTTTCTCCTGATGGAGCTATTTTCATTTTTCCATCAGCCCTAACTATAGCTACCACTGTAGTACCTGTTTCTTGTCTCATTTGTATATCTTTTAATTTTTTACCTATAAGTTCTGAATCTGGCTCTACTTTTACTTCTATTATATCTATATCTGTTTTTTCTCCATAAGCTATTTTTTCTAAAAAGCCACTAACAACAGGACTAGGAGCATGTAAAATAAACGAAGTTATCCTTCTTCCTACAGCTATGTCTGGAACAATAACTTCATTTGCTCCTAAAAGTTTCATTTTTTCAGCAGCACCTTCTGTAGTAGCTGTGGCAAATATATGAAATTTATCTTTATCTGGTCTAAGTAGTCTTGCAGTAACTATAACTGATAGGTCTTGAGTATTTTCTTCAAAAGCTGAAACAAGACCAATAGCCTTATCAATACCAACACCAAGGAGGGTACTTCTTTTATGTGGTTCATCTATAACATAAAACTCAACTCCGAAATCTCGTATATCCTGTTCAAGATTTCTATCTGGTTCTATAAGAACAAATTTTATCCTTCGTTTTCTAAGATTTTTCATAACTTCTCTTGTTATCCCATTAAAACGACAGATTATATAATGTCCTTCTAAGGTTTCCATCTTTTTATACATCCTCCAGTATCTATATATTTCATTTATATTTGATGCTGCAAAAACATTAACCATAGTAACAAGACCGTATAGATACACAAGTGGAAATGTTATAATTATAAACATTACTACAAAAGCTCTATTTAAAGGAATATTATCAGTGTATCCTTCTGTATATCCTATCGTTGAAAATGTTATAACCACATGAAAAAGATAGTTTAGTACACTTTCACCATCACTTTTATTATTTATTATCATCAGTCCTAAAACACCAAGCATGGTAAAGAGAATAACAATCATTAAAGGAAAACGAAGTTTTGAGAGTATCTCATAAAACTGCTCTTCATATATAGCTCTATAATTGGTAGGTTTGACATAACCATAAGGAAGGTTTTTTTTCTTTTTTAAGCTAAACTTCTTTCTTTTTTTCATAAGTTTTCCAGCATATCATTTAATCTTTTTTCTTTATATGGAAATAACATCTTTTGAATGTATTTAGCTAATATATCAAATTCTACATTTACTAAATCACCTGATTTTCTAATTTTTAAATTGGTGTTTTCACGTGTATGAGGAATAATATTTATAGATATAGTATTATCTTTAATGTAGTTTATTGTTAGACTTATACCATCTATGGCTATAGAACCTTTTTCTACTACCAAATCTATGTATTTAGAGGGTATTTCTACTATCAAATTCCAGTGATTTTGGTAAGGATAAAAATCTTTTATTTTTGCTGTCGTATCAACATGTCCCTGAACAATATGTCCACCTAACCTGTCAGATACTTTCAAAGCTCTTTCTAAATTCACTATTTCATTTACTTTAATATATTTTAAATTACTTCTTTTTAGTGTTTCTTCTGATACATCAAAGGAAAGTTGATTACCTTCTATGTTTACAACTGTAAGGCATACTCCATTTACTGATATACTATCTCCTATTGCTGTATCAGATAGAACTTTTTCCGCTTGAACTGTTAATCTAATGCCATCTTGAGAAGAACTTATAGAAACAACTTTTCCTGTCTCTTCAATTAGACCTGTAAACATAATAGTTTTATTTTACCAGATATTTATAAATAAAATAGTTTCTTACTACTTTTTTAACATAATTTCTTGTTTCTTCATAAGGAAAAAACTCTATAAATTCTGCTATATCAGTGAAATTTTTCCCTTTTAAAAATTTTTTTACTGCTCCTTGACCTGCATTGTAAGAAGAAACTGCATAAAAAATATTATTATTAAACATCTTCAATAAATAACCTAAGTACCAGCTACCAAAATCTATATTTACTTCAGGATTAAAGAGTAAATTTATATTTGTCAAATCTTTATTTCTTACCTTTGCTATCCATTTAGCTGTAGGAGGTATTATCTGCATAAGACCAATAGCATTAGATGGAGAAACTGCATAATAATCAAAAAAACTCTCCTGTCTCATAACTGCAAAAACAAGTTCTTCAAAATTCTGGAATTTTGCATAAACAGGAATTTTAAATGGTTTAGGAAAACTTTCGTATGTGAAACCTTTTAAAGCTAACTTTTTTGCTGTTAGCTCTGGAAGAGCATAATATAGTTTTATAATGGAATTTATATCGCTTTCTTTTTTTAAAATATACTTTCCTTCAATATAAGCCCATTTATATAGTTTTAAATCTTTTAGGTTTTTTATCAATTTTAGTCTTTTGTCTGATGGTTGTTTGTGCTTTAATGAAAAACTTACTTTTTGTACATCTAATTTTAATAATCTCTTTTTTGCATAAAGAGTATAAAAATCTAAGCTTTTTGTAGCTGAAGCCAGCTTTAAAAATTGTAAACTATTTTTAAGTTTTGCCTTTTTAGATATAAGGTATAACCAGTAATTTACTTTAGATTTAGAAAATAAGTTTTTTTTGTCCTGTAGTAATAAATATGCTCCAATATAATCTTTTGTTTTATATTTATAAAGGATTTCTAACCATATTTTTTCCTTATAATATGGAGAATTTTTGCTTATATCTTTTGAAAAAAATTTAAAATAATCCCATTTTTCTTTAAAAAAGGACTTTTTCATCAAAATATACCTTGCTTTAGCAATAAGTCTTTGGTTTGATGTTTTTTCTAATTTAGAAAAATAATATTTTTGTTTTTTGATATTTTTTAGCCCAATAGTTAGTTTATAAAGTCCTATAGGATAATATTTAGAGCTTTTCTTTATAAGATAAAAGGTATTTTCTGCATCAGAATATTTTCTCTTTTTTAGCAAAAGAGATGTTTTGTAGAAAAATTTTTTATCTGTATCTTTTAGCTTTTCTAAAATTTTTAATGCATTATCAAACTTTCTATGGGATATCATTTTATCTATAGCTTTATATATATCTTTTTCAGAAAGCTTTTTAAGGTTTTCATCTAAAAGAGGAAAAGCATATATATCGTCAAAAGCATAATCTATTATAAGTTTCTTCAAAGAGCTAATAGTTCCCTCAAGCTTGTACTTTAAAAAGAAATACTCTGGAAGGTCATCTTTATGTAAGGCTTTTTTATCTATTTTTTTAAAAAACTTATATGAGATTTTGGGATTTTTATTTAAATAAAACTTAGAAATAAAAAAGAATTTATAGTGTTCCACAGCTAATTTTGGTTTTTTTTCAGATATTTTTATATTCCCGTCTACAGCACTTAAAACTGTACAGTAATAATCAGCATATTCATAAAAAATAGAATGTTCGTTTATATTACAAAAAATATCTCTTGCTTTTTTAATATTACCTAAATTAAGTTCATCTAAGCCATTTTTAAATTGGTAAGCATCTGCAACAAACACTAAGAGTAAAATAGATAGTAATATTTTGATTATCA
Organism: Hydrogenothermaceae bacterium; assembly: GCA_026984355.1. GTDB lineage: Bacteria > Aquificota > Aquificia > Aquificales > Hydrogenothermaceae > JAADDZ01. Next base: position 1,969 of record JALSSG010000126.1, on the reverse strand, counting down.
TTTTTTTATATATTTTCTTGCTATATCAGAATCGTCAAATTTAAAAACCCTGTCACCTATAATCTGATAGGTTTCATGACCTTTACCAGCTATAAGGATAATATCATTTTCTTTTGCTAATTGGATAGCTTTTTTTATTGCCATTTCTCTATCTACAACTATTATAACTTTATCTTTTTGAGTTATACCTTTTAGTATATCCTGTATTATATCTTCGGCTTTTTCTGAACGGGGATTATCTGAAGTAAGTATGATTATATCTGAGTATTTTTGTGCTACCATTCCCATAATAGGTCTTTTTGTTTTATCTCTATCGCCACCAGCACCAAATACAGATATTATTCTTCCCTTTTTGAAAAGAGATAAGCTCTTTAATATTTTTTCTAAAGCATCTGGTGTATGGGCATAATCATTTATAACTAAAAAACCATTATTACTTACAATTTCAAATCTGCCTTTGATGGGTTTTATATTAGGTGCTATTTTCTCTAAAACATCTTGTTTAAAACCAAAACTCAAAAGTAAAGAAAAAGATGCACATAAGTTATAAACATTAAATTCCCCAAGAAGATTTGTTTTTATTATTCCCTTTTTTCCATTAAAAATATAGTCTATAACAGTTCCTTTCATACTCATACTAGATGAAAGAATTTTAAACTGGTCTGATTTATAACCATAGGTTATTATTCTGTCTTTAAATTTTGACTGCTGATAAATTCTCATTCCATAATCACAATCTATATTAATTGAAACTCTAGACAAAGAATTATTTTCTAAAACATAGTCTATAAATGATTTTTTTGTTTCAAAGTAAGATTTCATATCCTTGTGGTAGTCAAGATGGTCTTGAGTTAGGTTTGTAAAAATTCCGCCATAAAATTTTGTTCCGTACACTCTATATTGACTTACTGCATGTGAAGAAATTTCGCTTACAATATAATCTACTCCAAGAGATTTGAATGTATGCAGCAGGCTATACCATTTTATCGAATCTGGTGTAGTCATACCACCGCCAAAATACTTTCCTTCAAATTCATATCCTATTGTTCCAATAGTTGCTACTTTAAAACCTGAGTTTTTCAAGAATTGTGCTGTGATATGAGCAGTAGATGTTTTTCCGTTTGTTCCTGTTATTCCTATAATTTTTAAGTCTCTATCAGGATAATTATAAAATTTTTGAGCTACGATAGCCTGTGATTTTCTTATATTATCAACAAGTACTACTGATATATCTGGAAACCGATTTTTTATATTTACAGCTTTTGCTTTATTGTCTGAAACTATACATACAGCACCTTTTTCTACTGCTTCTTCAACGAAAATATGTCCATCTGTTTTTGTTCCCTCAACAGCAAAAAACACTGAGTTTTTTTTTATATCTTTCGTATTATTGGTAATATGATAGACTAAATCTTCCTTTCCTTTCTGGATAAAAATGCCTTTATCAAATAGACTATATATGTTTTTTACAATATATCCTTTATCTTTTTGCCTATAGTCTCTGCCCATAGCTTCCTTCCAGAACCTTCTTTATACATGTAGTAGTGAGCAGGATTTTTTAGAAAGAAGTCTTGATGATAATCTTCTGCAGGATAAAACTTCTGAGCTGGAAGAACTTCAGTAGTAATAGGTTTATTAAAAATTCCAAGTTCGTTTAGTTTTTTTATCATTTCCTCTGCTTTTTCTTTTTGATACTGGTCATGATAAAAGATAGCTGTTTTATAATGAGAACCTCTATCTGCAAATTGACCGCCTTCATCTGTAGGGTCTATATTAGCAAAAAATATCTTTAAAAGTTCCTCATAAGAAATCTCATCAGGATTATAAGTTATCTGAACTGCTTCTCTATGCCCAGTTGTACCAGAGCATACCTGTTCATATGTCGGGTTTTCTACAAAACCTCCTGTATAACCAGATACTGCATCTATTACACCTTTTGTTTGTTGAAAAATTTCTTCTATACACCAAA
>JALSSG010000125.1 GCA_026984355.1 Hydrogenothermaceae bacterium | reverse complement strand
GAACCTGGACTTGTAGGAGGCCATTGTATTGGAGTAGACCCTTATTATCTTACCTTTAAAGCAGAAGCTATCGGACATCACCCAGAAGTAATACTTGCAGGAAGAAGGATAAATGATAACATGGGCAAATTTGTTGCAGAAAATACAGTAAAAATGATGATAAAAGCAGGAAAAGCAGTAAAAGGTACAAAAGTATTAATTCTTGGGATTACCTTTAAAGAAAACATAAGTGATGTAAGAAATACAAAAGTGATAGATGTTTATCACGAACTTTTAGAATATGGTGTAGATACATATATATATGACCCTTATGCTTATCCAGAAGAAGTAAAACATGAATATGATATAGACCTTCTTGAATCTATTGAATCAAAAGCACCTTATGATGCAATTATCGTTGCTGTCAGACACGGAGTATTTATGCAAGAACTTGACTTTAAGAAATTTAAACAACTCTCAAAAGAGCCAGTTCCTATACTTATAGATATAAAAGGTCTATATGATAGAAAAAAGGCAGAAAAAGAAGGATTTTTATACTGGAGACTATAAATTGAAACTAAAAGTTAAAAAACTTAAGATTAAAAGAAAAAACACAAAGGAGAAAAGATGGGAATATTAGAAGGAAAAAAAGCTATTGTACTTGGAATAGCAAATAATAGAAGTATAGCCTACGGTATTGCAAAAGCTTTCTATCAGGAAGGTGCAAAAATAGGAATGAACTATCTAAATGAAAAATTTCAAAAAAAACTACAACCTATAGCCGATGAATTTAATGCTCAAATATTTGAAAAATTAGATGTATCTTCAGATGAGGAAATTACAAATTTTGTAGAAAAAGTAAAACAAATATGGGGAGAAGTTGATATTATTGTTCACTCAATAGCATATGCTAATAAAGAGTATCTTAGAGATTATTACTACAAAGTAGATAGACAGTCTTTTTTACAGGCTATGGATATAAGTGTTTATTCATTTACAGCAATTGCAAGAGAATTCCTGCCTATATTAAATGAAGGTGGCTCTTTGTTAACCCTATCATATTACGGTGCTGAAAAAGTAATATATAACTATAATGTTATGGGAGTTGCTAAAGCTGCATTAGAAGCAAGTGTTAAATACCTTGCAAGAGACTTAGGAGAAATAAAAAAAATTAGAGTAAATGCTATATCAGCAGGTCCAATAAAAACCCTTGCTGCATCAGGAATAGCCAGATTTTCAGAAATCCAAAAAATAGCTGAAGAAAAAGCACCACTAAAGAAAACAGTTTCTATAGAAGAGGTTGGTAGAGCTGCCTTGTTCCTGTGTAGTGATTTAGGAGCAGGTATAACAGGAGAAATCTTACATGTTGATGCTGGATATCATATAATAGGAATGTAAATTTTTACGAAAACTATAAAAATATCTAAACAGTTTAAACGTCATGGAAAAAGCATATATAGACAAAATTAATGTTTATGCATTTAAATCCTATGGAGAAAGAAAGCTAACTATACCTTTAGGAGAAGGTTTTACAGCAATAGTGGGACCTAATGGGTCTGGAAAAAGTAATATAGGAGATGCAATTATCTTTGCACTTGGTCTTGCAACAGCAAAATCTATGAGAGCTGTAAAACTTTCAGACCTTATTTTTTCATCAAAGGGAAAATCTGCAGAATATGCAGAAGTAGAAGTAGTCTTTAAAAATCTTGGAGCTTTCCCTTTAAACGATGAAGAAGTATCTATTTACAGAAAAATAGAGCATAATGGACGTTCTACTTATAAGATAAACGGTCGTGTAGTCAAACAGTATGAGGTAGAAGAGCTTTTATCCTATGCAGGAATTCCTAAACAGGGATATAACATAGTAACACAGGGAGATATATTCAAATTTATAAAAATGACCCCTTCTGAAAGAAGAGATATTATAAGTGATATAGCAGGAATAACAGAATATGAAGAAAAAAAGCAAAAAGCGTTAAAAGACCTTGAAGAAACAGAAGAAAAGCTAAACGCCGCAAAAATGGTTTTAAAAGAAGTAAAACATAATCTCCAAAGACTTGAAAAAGAAAAAGAAAACGCTGAAAAAGCTGCACAGATAGAAGAAAAAATTAAATTTATAAAAGATAAAATAAATGCTGTAAAACTCTATACTCTAGAAAAAAATAAAGAAGAAAGTCTAAACTTACTAAACCAGATAGAAGAAAAACTAAAAACATTAGAAGAAGAAAGAGAATTTACAACTCAAAAACAAAAAGAGATTTTCTCAAAGATAAAACAGTTAGAAGACCAGTTAAACAAAATACAGGAATCCTTACTTCCTATAAAAGAAAAAGAAGGAACAATTACAGCTCAGATAGGTTCTTTAAACGAAAAGAAAAAAGAGTTAGAAGCCAGTATAAAACAGCTGGAAGAAAAACTCATTCAACTTCAAAAAGAAAAAGATGAAAAAATAAAAGAGATATTATCTATAGAAAACCAGATAAAAAAGCTAAAAGAAACCTTACCAGAAATTCAAAAAGAGCTTGAAAAAGCAGAAAAAAATTTAGAAGAAAAAAACAAAAAATTACATCAGATAGAGATAGGTGGTCAAAAAGCAAAACTTGACTTAGGAAAAGTAGAAAAAGAAGAAAAGCAGCTGCAAGAAAAACTTTCTCTATTAGAGAAAGAAAGATTAGAAAAGCAATTCCAATTAAAGAAACTTGAGGAAAATTACAGCCAGTATTCTACGACTCTGCAAGAATTAAACCAGCAACTTGAGAAACTAAAAGAATCTCAAAAAAATGTAGGCTCTTATACAGATACCTATCAAAAAAAGCTAAACACAATAAAAAGTGATATAAACAGATTGAAAGTTAGAAAAGAAACATTAGAAAAAAGACTAAAAACCATTAGAGAAAGAAAAGAAGAGATATTTAAAAGACTTGCCCAGGTGTTAGCATCGCTTTCTCAAATCAGAGAAGATAAAGCTATACAGCTTTTAAAAGATGTGCCAGGAGTATATGGTCAGGTAGCAGATTTAATATCTTTGAAAGATGCAGAATTTTCCTTAGCTGTTGAGACAGCTGGAGGAGGAAGACTAAAACATATAGTAGTAGAAGATGATAAAGTAGCACAGGAGTGTATAAGAATACTAAAACAGAACAAAGCAGGAAGAGCAACATTTATTCCATTAAATAGAGTAAGAATTCAAAACCTTCCTATGCTTCCAAGGTATAAAGGTATAAAAGGATACATAGTTGATTTTATAGAGTATGATACAAAAATAGAAAAAGCGGTTAAATTTGTTTTTGGTGATACAGTTTTGGTAGAAGATTTTGATACAGCAAGGTCTGTTGGTATTGGAACATTCAGAATGGTAACAATAGAAGGTGAACTTTTTGAAAAATCTGGAATAATATCAGGTGGCTTGGAAAAGCAGTCAGGAAATCTTTTAGGAAGAGGAACATTAGAGAAAGAGAAAGAAAAATTAGAAGAGGAAGATGATAGGTTAAAAAAGGAAGAAGATGTTATAGAAGAAGAGCTTCAAAAAATACAAAATATGCTTATTCAAAAAGACAAAGAAATTTATAAACTACAAACAGAAGAACAAAATATAAATCAAAGAAGAAAAGAGATAAATGAAAATATCCTTACTATAAGTAATAAAATAAACGTCATTGAAAATGAACTTGTGAATATTAAAAAGAAACAGTTTGAATATGAAAATCAATTAGACAAACTAAACAAAGAAATATCTCAGCTTAAATTAAGTCTAAATCAGGTAAAAGAAGAAAAAGAAAAAATACTTAAGAAAATGGAAAGTGAAGGTTTACATCAGCTTAGAAAGGAATGGGAAGAAGCTACAAATTTAGTATATAAACTTAGAGAACAAAAAATATCTATTGAAAATCAGATAGAAAATCTAAAAGACAAAGTGGAAAATAATTTGAAGGTTAGAATATTTCAGATAGAAACTGAAAAGCTGAAAATAGAAGACCAGATAAAAAACGAAAAACATCAGATAAAAGATATAACAGAAAAAATTCAGCAGTTAAGTAAAGAAGTATCTAATCTATGGAAAGACTTAAAAGATAAAGAAAAAGAAAGAGACAATATATTAAGTCAGATAGAGGATTTAAGAGAACAGGCAAAATCTTTAAGAAGAAAAGAAGAATACTATACCAAGGAAATAACTTATATTCTTGAAGAAAAAGGTAAATTAGAACAAAAGATAGAAGATATAAACGTATCTATACAAGAATTGTTAGCTGAATATTCAGGAGAAGCAGAAGAAGGAGACCTAAACTTACTGGAGAAAGAATTAAAAGAGCTTGAAGAGATAAGAAAAAATATAGGAGCAGTCAACCAGAGAGCCTTAGAAGACTACAAGGAGACCCTTGAAAGATATAATGACCTAAATCAAAAAGTCAGCACCTTAGTAGAAGAGAAAAAATCTATAGAAGAACTTATTCAACAGTTAGAAGATAAGAAAATAAAAGCTTTTATGGAAGTTTATAACGAAATAAATAAAAATTTAGGAAAAATCTTTAAAAGACTTTCACCAGGAGGAAAGGCTTACTTAGAGCTTGAGAACCCAGACAATCCTCTTGAAGCTGGAGTTTTCCTAAAAGCAAAACCAAGAGGAAAAGATGTAAAAAGACTTGAAATTATGTCAGGTGGAGAAAAGACCCTTACAGCACTTGCATTTTTATTTGCGGTACAGCAGTATAGACCAGCACCATTTTACTATTTTGACGAGGTAGATGCACATTTAGATGATGCTAATGCAAGAAAAATAGCAGAACTTATGAAAGAGCTTTCAAAAGAAGCTCAATTTATAGTTGTAACTCTTAGAGATACTATGGCTGGATTTGCTGATAGATTAATAGGAGTTACAGCAAGAGAAGGAATATCAAGTATATATACTCTTGATATATCAGCTTTAAAATCGCAGGAGTTGATAACAACATAATTTAGTGGTTCTGTAAAAAATAATATATAATTTATTTGATTTTAATTAAATTAAATACTTAACGAGGGGAAGTTATGCAAGACCAGTACAAAGTAGAACAGGGACTTTATTACACCAAAGACCACCTATGGGTAAAAATAGATGAAAATACAGCTGTTATAGGCATATCTGACTATGGACAGGCACAGCTTGGAGATGTTGTTTTTGTAGAACTACCTGAAGTAGAAAAAGAAGTAGAGTCAGGAGAAAAAGTAGCATCTGTAGAATCAATAAAAGCTGTAGTTGATGTATTCTCACCACTTACAGGAAAAATAACATCTATTAATGAAGATTTGAAAGATGACCCAAGTCTGATAAATACAGACCCTTATGGAGATGGGTGGATTTATGAAATGCAGATGTCAGACCCTACAGAAGTAGAAGACCTTATGACTTCAGAAGACTATCAGGCTTACTTAGATGAACTACTTGCAGAGGAAGAGGAATGAAACGTTTTTTAATTACAGCTTCAGGAGAAGACAAACCAGGAATTGTTAAAGCTGTAAGTGAAGTACTATATAGACACGGTTTTAATATTGAAGATTCTGCAATGACAAGGTTAGGTAATGAGTTTACAATCATGCTTATCGTTGAAACAGATGATATAACAAAAAAAGAAGACTTAAAAAGAGAGTTAAGCCAGATAGCCTCTTCTCTTGGACTTTCTATAACTGTAAAAAGGCTACCAAAAGAACTTAAAGAAGAAAAAGAAAAACCAAAGAAATTAATAAACATTGTTGTTTACGGTGCTGATAAACCAGGTATAGTTTTTAATGTTGCAAAGCTTCTATCAGATAAAAACATAAACATATCAGACCTTAGAACAGAAAAGACAAAAGACCTGTATGTTATGATTATAGAAGCAGAAGTTCCTGAAAATGTTGAAATTTCCGAGCTTGAAAGTGATTTAGAAAATCTAAAAAAAGAGCTAAATATTGATATTTCAATTAAAAATATAGAAACGGTACAGATGTAATGAAAAAACTTCAAATCCTTACCTATCCAGACCCTCGTCTAAAGATAAAATCACAGGAAATAACCCAGTTTGACAAAAATCTTCAGCAGTTTATAGACAATCTCATATACACAATGTATAACTCTCCTGCTGGTGTTGGGATAGCAGCACCACAGGTAAACAAACATATAAGAGCTATAATAATTGATGCGTCTAACTATAAACATAAAAAAAATAAACTAAACCATGGACTAATGGTTCTATGTAATCCTAAGATAGTAGACAAAGATGGGGAAATCATAATAAGAGAAGGTTGTTTAAGTGTTCCAGATTATACAGGAAATGTTAAAAGATACAATTGGATTAAAGTTGAGGCATACGACCAATATGGAAAATTAATTACATTTGATACAGAAGGATTTGAAGCTGTAGTAATTCAGCATGAGTTAGACCACCTTGAAGGAAAACTTTTTTTAGACAGAATAAGTTCTACAAAAGACCTTTTCAGAAGAAAAGTGTATAAAAAATAACACTTATCTTTTAAAGATTAGCTTTAGGCTACTTTCCTTTAATATATATAGCATTAGAAAATATACTGCTGAGCCTATAACTATAGAAATTACTACAATAATTAAACTTTCCTGAAAATAATACTTTACAGCTTCTATAAGCACAGTCATTACACTAACAGCTATAATAGATTTATATACACTTTTTAAGGTATCTTTAACTATAATCTTTACTGGTAAAGCCATATATAGATAAATAACAGTCGTAAAATAATTTACAGAAGTTGCTAAAGCCAGCCCAAAAACTCCTAAATCAAAAACAAAAACAAAAAATAAAGCACAAACAATACTGAAAATCACACCTACAAAAGTAGCATAAAGAGGAGTTTTAACATCTTCTATTGAGAAGAATACACTTTTTAAAGGTTTTTGTAATATTACAGCCACAAGTCCAGTAGAAAGTCCTATAAGAGCTAAGGAAGTTTGCCTTAAATCCTCTAAGGAAAATTTTCCTCTAAAAAAAAGGATATCTATTATTTGATGAGAAAGTAAAATAAGGCCTACACTTGCAGGAATGGAAATAATAAAAGCTAATTTTACAGCTGTAGTTAACTCTTTCTCAATTTTTTCTTTGTCCTTTTCTAAGGAATATTCAGACATTGATACAAGTACAGCATTACCAAGTCCTATTCCAAATATTCCTAAAGGAAGCTGTAGTAATCTGTTAGCATAATAAAGATACGAAACAGCTCCAAACATAACCATAGAAGCTATTACAGTATCTACTATAAAGCTCACCTGTGTGACGCCAAAAGAAGCTATTGTAGGTAGTAATCTTTTAAAGAATAACTTTATATTTTCATCAAAAAAAAGCAAAGGTCTTATTTTATAAAGTCTAAAAACAGGTTTAATTAAGATAGCAACCTGTAAAATACCTCCAATAATAGCTCCAACAACAAGGGCGTATATGTCTATATACTGTGATAGAAAAATAGCACTGAATATAAAAGATATATTAAGTAAAGCAGGAGTAAAAGCTGGAAGAAAAAAAATACCTTTAATATTTAAAAGAGCCATAAAAAAAGCAACCCAGCTAACAAGAATTATATATGGAAACACAAGTCTAATAATCCTTACAGTATCGTCAAAAAATTCCTTACCTACAAATCCCGGAGCTATTATAGTAGCTATATATGGAGCAAATATAATAAATACAGCTGTAAGTACAAAAATAGTTATGGAAAGATAAGTAAAAATACTATTTGTAAATCTATGTACATCAATGTTTTCTTTTTCAAGTTTTTTAAATAGAGGAACAAATACAGCGTTTAAACTACCTTCCCCTAATATCTGTCTAAACATATTAGGCAAGCGCCAGGCTATAAAAAAAGCATCAGTTAGACCACTGACGCCAAATGTATAAGCTATCACTAAGTCTCTAATATAACCAAGAACTCTACTGATTAAAGTAGCAAAGGAAAATGATAAAGTGTATTTTATAAATTTCAATTTTTATATTCCGGAACAATCTCCACAGTTATAGTCTTAAATATTTTATGTCCTTTACTATCAAAAAGAGTAATCCTTATTTTGTACTTTCCAGTTGGAACTTTGTCCTGATTTATATCTATCTGTTTCCAGCACCATTCTTTTCTTTGACCAGGTTTTAACTTTTCAATCTTTTGCATTGCTATTGGAGAGTAAATTATACTGTTTGTGTCTGTACTAAATACAGCCCACGGGGCAGATGAAGGAAGATAATATGTACTGCTGTTATTATTTATTATTTCAAAACATACATCTTCTCCAACCTTGAATTTTTCTTTTTTTGCGATAAATTTTAGGTTGGTTTCTCCAAAAGAGAAATTAAAGGATAATGCTACAATAAATATCAGTAATATATTCTTAAGCATTATCTACTCCAGATTTAAAATTTAAACTAAATTTTAGCAAAAAGGTGAAATTATGTATAGAGTAGCAATAGTAGGAAGACCTAATGTAGGAAAATCATCACTTTTTAATAGGATTATAGGCAAAAGAAAAGCTATTATTGAAAACATACCAGGTGTAACAAGAGATAGACTTATAACAGAAACTTCATGGAGAGGTATACCCTTTGAGATTGTAGATACTGGTGGTTATATAGAGGGAGATGATGATAAATTTGCACCTTATATAAGAAAACAGATAGAAAAAGAATTAGAAAACGCAGATGCTTTTATATTTGTAGTAGACGGTAAAGAAGGTCTAACTCCCTCAGATAAAGACATAGCCCTTTTACTAAAAAGAGTAAAAAAACCAGTATATGTAGCGGTTAATAAAATAGATAATCCTAATATGGAAGATAGAGTCTATGAATTTTATGAACTTGGATTTGATAAAGTATTTCCAGTTTCTTCAATTCAAAAACATGGTATAGCAGACCTTTTAGATACAGTAGTTGAAGAAATACCAGAATGGGAAAGAAAAAAAGATAACAATAATAAAGAAAAAGAACAAAATAAGGACATAATAAAAGTAGCAATAGTAGGAAAACCTAATGCAGGAAAATCATCTTTACTTAATGCTATACTTGGAGAAGAAAGAGCTGTAGTATCTGATATACCAGGAACTACAAGAGATGTTGTAGATACTTACTTTAAATGGAAAGATAGAGAGTTTTTATTCCTTGATACTGCAGGACTTAGAAAAAAATCTAAAGTTGATTATGGTATTGAATTTTTCAGCGTTGGCAGAACCTTAGATGCTATAAAAAAGGCTGATGTTGTAGTACACGTCATTGATGCACAGCAAGGGGCTACAGAACAGGATACAAAAATAGCAGGTCTTATTCAAAAGTACTATAAACCAGCTGTTATAGTTATCAATAAAATTGATACAATACCACCTTCTTCAGAAGCAAGGGATAGAATTTTAAAACAGGTAAGAAATAAACTTTACTTTATTCCTTATGCTCCTATAGTAATGACTTCTGCAAAAAACAGACAGGGTATAAAAAAGCTATTAGATACTATAGTAAAAGTTTATGATGAGGCGTTAAAAAGAGTAAATACTGGAAAGTTAAATAGGGCATTGCAGAAAATAATGAAACTAAGACAGCCTCCATCATATAATGGAAAACCTCTAAAAATATTTTATGGTACACAGATGGAAGGAAAGCCTCCTGCATTTTTAGTTTTTGTAAATTATCCTGAAGGATTTAAAGAACCTTATATAAAATTCATAGAGAACAACCTAAGAGAGCTTTTAGACCTTCATCATGCTCCAATAAAACTAATACTAAAAGAAAGGACAAGAAATTAAATTGATACCATTTAACTACTTAGGGTGGGCTTTTAAACTTTTTGGTAAAGGTATATATCCTGACTGGGTTTTTGAAGCTTTATACAGGTTAGTAAAAAATCTAAATGAAGATGATATCTTTTTAGATATAGGAGCTGGTACAGGAGTTTTGACAGAGTATGTATATACTAAAAATTATAAACCTACATATATAGCTGTAGATCCAGCCTATGGAATGATAAAACATGTAAAAAATCCAGTAATAAAGATTGTGGCAAAAGCAGAAAATTTACCTTTTGCTTCAGATATTTTCTCTGTTATAACTCTTGGAGAAACATTACATCATATTCAAGACCTCAATAAAGGTTTTAAGGAAATTTATAGAGTGTTAAAAAAAGGTGGATATTTATTTATTTTTGATTTTGACCCTACAGAGAAGAAAGGAAAACTTATCTATAATTTTGAGAAACTATTTGGAGAACCTGTGAATTTTTTTCGTCCAGAAGAGTTAGCACAGTTTTTAAACCAGTTTAATTTTAAAAGTGAATATGTAAAATATGGTTATAGATATATTCTAATAGCAAGAAAATTAAGTTGAGGTAATGATATGCAAAAAACAAAAGAAAAACTTGCAGTAAGAGAAGACATAAGAAACATAGCTATAATAGCTCATGTTGACCATGGAAAAACAACTCTTGTAGATGCCCTATTAAAACAAAGTGGTGTTTTTAGAGAAAATCAAGAAGTAGAAGAAAGAGTTCTTGACAATATAGACCTTGAGAAAGAACGTGGAATAACAATAATGGCAAAAAATACTGCTATAAGATATAAAAACATAAAGATAAATATTGTTGATACTCCAGGACATGCTGATTTTGGAGGTGAAGTAGAAAGAACTTTAAAAATGGTTGATGGCGTAATACTTCTTGTAGATGCAGCAGAAGGTCCTATGCCTCAAACAAGATTTGTTCTAAGAAAGGCTTTAGAAGCTGGTCTTACTCCACTTGTAGTTATAAATAAAATAGACAGACCAGATGCAAGGATAAACGAAGTTATAGATGAAATTTATGACCTTTTTATAGATTTAGGTGCTGATGAAGAACAGTTAGAATTTCCAATTTTGTACACAATTGCAAAAGAAGGAATAGCTAAAGAAAACTTAGAAGATAACTCAAAAGACCTAAAACCTCTTTTTGAGAAAATAGTAGAGTATATACCAGCTCCTGTATATGAAAAAGATAAAGGTCTGCAGTTTCTTATAACTTCTCTTGATTATGATAACTTTGTAGGAAGACTTGCTGTAGGTAGAGTTTTTAATGGAACTGTAAAGTTAAATCAGCAAGTAACATTGATAAAAAAAGATGGAACAACTGTAAAAGCAACAGTTAGAAAACTTTACACATACGAAGGACTAAAAAAAGTAGAAACAAAAGAGGCAAAAGCTGGAGATATAATAGCCATAGCTGGATTAGATGATATTAACATAGGAGATACAATAGCAGATGTAGAAAATCCAGAGCCTTTGCCTCCTATAACAGTAGAAGAACCTACCATATCTATGGTATTTTCTGTTAATGATTCACCTTTCGCTGGAAGAAGTGGAAAGTTTCTAACATCAAGACATCTAAAGGAAAGATTAGAAAAAGAAACGCTTACAAACGTAGCACTTCAAGTAGAACCTACAGAAAGTCCAGAAGCTTTTCTTGTAAAAGGAAGAGGTGAACTACAACTTTCTGTCCTTGCTGAGATGATGAGAAGAGAAGGTTATGAGTTTCAGGTTTCCAGACCTAAAGTAATCATCAAAGAAAAAGATGGGAAAAAATATGAACCTATAGAAAGAGTTATAATTGATACTCCGCAGGAATATGTAGGAGTTATAACTCAAAAACTTGGTGCTAGAAAAGGTAAAATGATAAACATGGTAAATAATGGATATGGTAGAGTCAGATTAGAATTTCTTATTCCTTCAAGAGGACTTATAGGTTATAGGTCAGAATTTAAAACAGATACAAAAGGTGAAGGTGTTATGAACACCATTCTTGAAGGTTGGGAACAATGGCAAGGAGAAATAAAAACAAGAATAAATGGAGCTATAGTAGCTGACAGAAATGGAATAGCTACAGCTTATGCTATACATAGTCTTCAAGACAGAGGTATTTTCTTTATTGAGCCAGGAACAGAAGTTTACGAAGGTATGGTGATAGGTGAACACAACAGAGATAAAGACCTTGATGTGAATATAACAAAAGGAAAGAAACTTACAAATGTAAGAGCAGCTGCAGCAGATGAAACAATCAAAATTCCACCTCCAAGAAAAATGGACTTTGAGAAAGCTATAGAATGGATAGATGATGATGAACTTGTAGAAGTTACACCAGATGCTATAAGAATAAGAAAAAAGATATTAGAGAAAAACAAAAGGAGCTAAACTATGATAGTTATATTTGATGTTGATGGAGTACTTATAGATGTTTCTAAATCTTACCATTATTCTATAAAAGATACAGTAGATTTTTTTTCAAATAAAGCTATACCCCTACATGAATTAAGAGATATTAAATTCACCTTTGGTATAAATAATGATTGGGATGCTTCTGTTGCTGGTATTTTATATGCAAAATCAGGTCTTTCACTGGAGGAATTTAAAAAAGAGTTTAAAGATTTTAGCAAAACATTAGAACTTATGTATAAATTTGCAAAACAAAAAAATATTAAGCTTCCAGACTATAAACAGCTTATAGATTTCTTTGAGCAAAAGTACAAAGAACACAGATTAAAAGAAGAAATGATATTTCCACATGAAGCGTTGGAAAAAATAAGAGAAAAGGCAGATATTACAGGGGTTATAACAGGTAGACCATTTGAGGATTTAGATTTTTCATTTAAACATTTTGATTTGTATAAATACTTTGACCTTATCATTACAGAAGATGATATTCCACAGCCACATCTTAGAAAGCCATCTGCATATCCTTTAAAACTATTTTTTGAGAAATTCCAGTATACAGAACCTGTTTTTTATATAGGAGATACAGTATCTGATAAAAAAATGGTAGAAAACTATAATAAAGAAGAAAATAAAAATGTTCAGTTTGTACTGAAAAGAAACCAGTATAACGCTGATATTACAGCACAAAATGTAATCTTTAATCCTGATGATTTATGTGAGATACTAAACAGCTATAACTATTCACTTTGAAAATTTGAAAATAACAAAATTTAAATGTTATTATAAAAAAAACTACATATCTTTTGAGAAAAGGATGATAAGAAAAATTTTTGTAATCGTTCTTATATTTGTTAGCTTTAGTTTTGCGGTAGAACCAGATAAAAAAACTCACTCAACTCTTTTAGGTATAACAAAAGGCAATATAAAACAGTATTTTCCAACTATAACTGTAGTAAAGCTATTTCCTCAGATTTATGCATTTACGTTTAACAAGCTTGCAGTGA
>JALSSG010000124.1 GCA_026984355.1 Hydrogenothermaceae bacterium | reverse complement strand
GGCATAAACTGGGATGATACAAAACTTTTAGATTGTGAAAGTTTCGTAGGAGTAATTCCTTCTAAAAATAGCTTTCTTTTACTTACAAGAAATGGAAAAATTGTAAAGTTTCTACCTTATTATGAAGAGATAAGTAAAACCCAAAGTACTCTTGAAGATGATAATAAGCAAATTTCCACCTATTTTGTTTCTTCAGGAGGAGGATGTTTATTAAATCAGCACAACAAAGATATATCACTAATATTTACAATACTAACTCTTATTACAATACAAGCTTTTATAAGATATAGAAAACATTATCTGATAAAATAATCATCAAAAATTCATTTGAGGTATAAAATGGGCAAAATTAGCTTTGTTTTTCCAGGACAGGGCTCTCAGTATGTAGGTATGGGAAAAGACATATATGATGCCTTTGATGAGATAAAAGAACTATATCATAAGGCTGATGAAAAATTAGGTTTTAATCTTTCTGAAATTATTTTTAATGATGAACAAAAACTAAACCTTACCATGTATACACAACCAGCTTTAGTTTTAACCTCTTATTCAATATATAAAATATTAGAAAAGAAAAAACCTATTATTCCAGACTTTGTTGCAGGACATTCTTTAGGAGAATTTACCGCATTGACAGTGGCAGATAGTATATCTTTAGAAGATGCTGTTTTTATAACTTATATAAGAGGAAAACTTATGCAGGAAGCTGTTCCAGAAGGTGAAGGAGCTATGGCTGCAGTTATAGGTTTAAAATCTGAAGAAATAGAAGAAATCCTAAAGCAGATAAATGGGTTGGTAGAAATAGCTAACTATAACTCATATCAGCAAACAGTTATATCTGGTGAAACGAAGGCTGTAGAAGAAGCTATAGAAATTTTAAAAGAAAAAGGAGCTAAGAAAGTTGTAAAACTTGCTGTATCTGTTCCAGCACATTCATCTTTATTAAGAGATAAAGCAGAAGAATTTGGTAAATATCTAAATGAGATACATATAAAAGATGCTAAATATCCAGTAATATCAAATATAACAGCGACACCTATACAAACGAAAGAAGAAATCAAAAAAGAACTAAAAGCACACTTCTACTCACCAGTTAGATGGGTTCAAAGTGTAGAGTTTATGGTAAATCAAGGTGTTGATACTGTATACGAAATTGGTCCTAAAAATGTCCTTACAGGGCTAATAAAAAGAATAAATAGAAATCTAAATCTGTATAATATTGAAAAACTTGAAGATATTGAAAAATTATAAAAACAGATAATATTCAATTTATAAGAATATTCTAATTTTTAAGTAGAGGAAGAGATGAGTGAAAAATTTACAGTAATAGCTGGTCCCTGTGCTATAGAAAGCAAAGACATATGTTTTGAAGTTGCAGAAGTTTTAAGAAAATTACAGGATAAGCACCAGGATATAAGATTTGTCTTTAAATCATCTTTTGATAAAGCAAATAGAAGCTCGCATGAATCATTTAGAGGACCTGGTCTGGAAGCAGGATTAAAAGTTCTTGAAGAAGTAAAAAAAGAATTTAATCTTCCAGTATTAACAGATATACACGAAAGCTGGCAAGCAGAACCGACAGCTAAAGTTGTTGATATAATTCAGATACCTGCTTTTTTATGTAGACAAACTGATTTACTTCTTGCTGCAGCAAGAACAGGGAAAGAAATAAACGTAAAAAAAGGGCAGTTCCTTGCACCATGGGATACAAAAAATATAGTAGAGAAATTAAAGTTTGGTGGAGCAAAAAAATACTATCTTACAGAAAGAGGTGTTTCCTTTGGATATAATAATCTCGTAGTAGACTTTAGAAGTCTTCCTATAATGAGACAGTACGCACCAGTTATATACGATGCAACTCACAGTGTACAGCTACCTGGTGGCCTTGGAAAAGCTTCAGGAGGACAAAGAGAGTTTGCGTATCCACTGGCAAAAGCAGCTGTATCTGTAGGTGTTGATGGATTGTTCTTTGAAACACATCCAGACCCATCAAAAGCATTATCTGATGCTGCAAACCAGATTCCATTAAAAGAATTTCCTGATATGATAGAAAAATTACTTGAATTGAGGAAATTCCTTGCAGAGAAAAATATATAGTACTATTGTTCTTTTATTTGCATTTTTTTTTATAAGCTGTGGTATAAAAGGATATCCGGGACAACCATTTTCTGATAAACCTTCTCCAGTACAAAACCTAAGAGCAAAACAGCAAGGAAATAAAGTTATATTTATCTGGGAATATAACCTTAAATATGAAGATGGAAGACCTATAAATAAACCTGTTGAATTTTATGCTGTAAGTTTTGATAAAAAACCAATAAAACTAAAAGTAAAAAAATATAAAAATCTGTATTGGTTTGAAAAAAGGATAATCCCACAGCAAAAAACTTACTGCTTTAAGATTTTTGTAAAAGTGAATAAAAAAACAAGTGAATTTTCAGATTACAGATGTATTAAAGTTAATAAAAATTACCCTCATAAAGTTCCTCTTAAACTAAAGCTTACTGAAGAAGGTATTTTACTTAACTGGTCTATAAAAACCTCTGTGAACATTTATAAGGGGAATTTAAAAGATGTTCCACCTAAAGTTTATAGAAAGTCCATAAACAGCACAAAGTTTCTTGATATTCATGTAAAAACAGAAAACAGATATTGCTATTACATAACAATTCCTAAAAATAAGTATGTAGAAGGAATTCCTTCTAAAACTATATGTACTTTTTATACAGACATATTTCCTCCAGAACCTCCTGCTGATGGGTTTTTGTATAAACAAAATAATTATGCTTTAATTTTCTGGGATGATAGTCCGTCAAAGGATGTAAAAGGATATAAGGTTTATAAAAACAAAAAACCTTTATTTAAATTTCTATTAAAAACATACTATATAAAGGATAAAAATTA
>JALSSG010000123.1 GCA_026984355.1 Hydrogenothermaceae bacterium | reverse complement strand
CATCTATCTTTGTTTTTGTTGTTAATGTGTAGTTTTGTATAAGTTGATAATTGATAGCAAAGTTATATGTTAAGGCATAAGCAAGTCCTATATTAATTCCTATGTTATCTCCCGGGTATACTTTTTGGAGAAATTTACCTTCTACTAGTTTGTCTACCTTAACATCCATATTATAGGCATAATTTATTCCTCCAAATACTACAACTGGGTCTATAGTTTTGGTTAAATTAAATCCAGCTCTTATCGAATAATATCCACTACCTGTAGGTAAATCTTTTTTGGGGTCTTCAAGCTCATAAGGACTTTTACCGGTTTTTGTTTTTACTGCCAGAAATGTAATTATTGCAGGTCTTTTATATGTTTCTCTAACTGGTTGATAGCTTAGGGAAATTGTTGCATCTCCAAGACCAAGAACATTGTTTGTTTCATCAGGCTTATTTGTTATAGACTTTCTTTCAAACCTGTAAATTACAGGGACAGCAACATCTAACTCTATATTGTTGGTTATTCCATATCTAAATGTTAAGGCATATGTTAAAATGTGTCTTCTAAATCTTTCTATATCAAATTTACCTAAAGTAAGGAACACAGGGTCTAATATAGCAAAACTTTCTAAAAATATTTGATTTGCAGAGTAGTAAACATAAGAAATATCTGTATCTATTTCAAGAACACTTTTCTTTAAAAGAATATAATCTCTTTCAAACTGAGTTAACACTTCTTCTGGTTGTTTTTCTTTTTTCAAAGCTGCTTTTGCTTCTTCTTCAGTGACAGCATATGATAGTGAAAAAAAGATTAGTATTCCAAAAATAGTAAATAACTGTATCATATAAGCCTCCTATCATTGTGAAACAATAGTATTTTTTCCTTTCTCTTTTGCGAAATATAACAAATCATCTAACTCTTTTAGTATTTTAGATAAATTTGACTCATGTTTTACTTCAAGAACACTTATAGATAAAGTAACGTTAATACCTATTTTTTTTCCAATTTCATCACGTATATTTTCTTTAATTTTTTTAGCAAGTTTTATTGCATCATCTTTTCTTGTAAAAGGAAGAAATATTAAAAACTCATCTCCTCCGTATCTTATAGGAATATCTGTTTTTCTTATATTTTCTCTAAAGAGTTTACCTATAATTTTTAAAACCTTATCACCAACATCATGCCCATATATATCATTTACATATTTAAAATCGTCAATATCTAAAAACAGTACACTTAAAGGTTGGTTATATCTTTCTACCTTCTTTAGTTCCCTTGGGATTACATTTTCAAGAAAATACCTATTATAAAGGCCTGTTAGTACATCAACGTATACATATTTTTTTAATCTATCTTTTTGTTTTCTCTCAAAATTAACATAATCCCAGAAAGAAAAAAGAGTTTTTAAGAATTCTTGTTCTTTCTTTGAAAATTTTGTAGTGCGTAAAATTATAACCCTTTTAAATTGAGCGGGGTGTTTGAATTTGTATATATATACATAGTAATTATTGAACTTAAAACTACTTTTTTTTGAATTTGTAGTAAGTTGTGATACATCAAAATCTGGTTTGTAAGGGTAGTTAATACCTGGATAGAGCAATATATAATCTGTATGTGTTATTTCTTTTAAATGATTTAAAAACTTATAGAAATCTTTATTTGTATATCTCTTTTTTTTTAAAAAGTTAAAAAGGAAAATCACACTTTCTTCTATTTCTGGTATACAGTTTTCTCTAATCATCTTAAAACTCTTTAAAAGATTTAAACATCGCTGGTAATAAAGTATTTAATGTTGTTCTTAAAGTGTCATTTTTTACCCATATTTGTTCTTCTTCTGACATAAGAGAATCTATTTCTTTATCTCCCGGAGGATATACAACGAGAGCTATGTTCCTATACCATATGTTTTTAAATTCTTCTACTGGTAGTATCATATTACCAAAGGCAGGGTCTGCCAGTAAAACTCTTCCGTCTTTTACTCCTTTAAATACCACATAATGTTTATATTTTCCCAGAACAATTGTTACTATTGCAGGTTTTTTTAACATCTGTAAGTGTTTAATATCTGTCTTATATCCTACAGCTTTGTATCCAAGTAAAGTAATAAACCTTTTAATATCTAAAAGAGAAAAACCTCTTCTTTTCATTATAAGCTCTAAATTCCCTACTTTGAAAAGACCATTTATTATCTGGTCTTCTGTAACTTTTAAACCTAAATAGTAATTTAGTACTGTAGCAACTGCAGCAGAACCACAGCTAAAATCGAGTTTTTGTTTTATTACATTTTTATTTTTTACTTCAGAAAAAGGTTTTACAGGAGGAGCTATCATGACTCCTCCATATGTTCCATTACTTATAAAGACTGGTGGCATTCTTTTTTCTTCAGCAAAAACACCTAAAACATATAAAAAAGTAGCAAGTATAACCAAAATTTTTTTCATGTTATTTACTTTCTTTTTACTAAATCACCACAAACCTGATAAACGATTTTTCTATTATCTGGAGCTACTTGCCAGTTAGTTCTTATATTTATAAATCCATCAGCTTTTTTTTCAAAATTCTTCTTTATAGTTTGAATAACAAAAATTACAACATCATTCATATTTTTTGAAACCTGTTTTGGTTTATCTGAATAATTAAATACATATGTGTAGCATATGTTGTCTTCTACTGTGTACTTAGACATGCCGCCATTTCCAAAAGAAATTACAAACTTTTCCTTTGCTAAAGATACGGTTGATAAAACCACTACTGTTAAAGCTACTGCTAAAGTTTTTCTCATTTTCCTTCTCCTTTTGATTTATTTATTACAATCTTTTCGTAAGAAATACATAAATTTTTTGCTTCATCCCATAATATAATCTTCTTACAAGATATATGCTTAATATGTATATTCAACAATTTGTTCACCTTCAGCGAAAGGAGAGTTTTGTATGTTTTT
>JALSSG010000122.1 GCA_026984355.1 Hydrogenothermaceae bacterium | reverse complement strand
AGCATAAAAGAAGACTTATTTAGGCGGGATTTTACTATAAATACTCTTGCTGTTGATATAACAGACGGTAGTTTTGGTATTTTGATAGATTATTTTAATGGTGTCAGGGATTTAAAAGATAAAGTAATAAGAATACTTCATCAGCTTTCTTTTGTTGAAGACCCTATAAGAATACTTAGAGCTTTGAGATTTGCAGGTAGGTTAGGATTTAAGCTTGGAAAAACTACTGAAAAATTACTACAACTTGCTGTAGAACAAAACCTTTTAAAAACTGCACCAGCAGGGAGAGTAAACCTTGAGCTAAATCTTACATTTAATGAAGAAAAGGTTATAGATATTATCATTTTAATGAATGAATACAGGGTATTACATCAGTTAATTCCTGAGTTCTTTTTAGATGAAAAAAGAGAGGAAATTTTAGTTAAATTAAGAGATTTAATGATTTCTTTTGAACTTTTCTTTAAATATCAAGTAGATAAAGTTTCGTTATACTTGCTTTCTCTCATGTATCATCTTCCTCTTGACATATCATATAGATTTTTAGATGAGTACTTTTTTCACAGGTCAAAACCAATCTTTAAAGAATTTTTTGACAAAAAAGAACTACTTATAAGTATCCCAGAAAAGAATAGTCAGCTTTATAACATAATCAAAAACATAAAAAAAGATGTCCTTATATTTTTGTGTGCTGTTTCAGAAATAGAAATATCCCAGAGAGTAATTGAAATTTTAAAGAAACAGCAGGAGAAAAATTTTATAATTTCAGGAAAAGATTTAAAAGAGCTTGGTTTAAAACCTTCACCATTATTTAGCGTTATAATTGAAGATGTTTTTAAAAAATTTCTTGATGATGAAATAAAAACAAAAAAACAGGCATTACAATATGTGAAAGAAAAGTATATAAAAAATAAACAAGGAGATAGCTAAATGTTTACAAAGATACTATGGGAAATGTTTTCTGTAGCTCTTCTTCTTTATGGTTTATATCTTGTCTATGCTTTTATATGGTTTTCTATTTATAGGATTTACGATACAAGCCCTACCTTTGCAAAAACTATAGCAGGAACAATAACGCTGATTATTCTTGTTTACTCTTCTTATAAGTGGTTTAAGAAAAAATACAGAGAATTACAGCAGATGAAAAAAGCAACATCTTGAAATATTTACAAATTTAACATAATATAGATATAAGAATATCTTAATTTGGGTAAACAGATGAAAATTATATATAGCGTTTTTATTCTAATATTATTTTTTTATACTGCATTTTCAAAAGATATCGATATAGTAAGTAAAGTTTTTGAAAAACCGGTTAATGTTGAAATTCTTACCAAAAAAGAGCAGATAGAAACAAAAGGTTTGTTTGTTTCAGGTTTTTTAGCAGCTGCATATTATTATTATAATGAAGATGAAGACTTTTCCTGGTCAAAATTTGCAGAAATAACAATATACGAGTCTATATATGGAACTATACCTGGAGAAGGATGGGAAATTAGAGGGACAAAACTAAGGTTTAGGACAAGTGGTGTTTACACACCTATTATAATTGCAGAGTTTGACACAGCACAGCTTTATTCTCCGCAGGAGTATAAAAATTTCTATGATAGAGTAAAATCTGCTACTGGTATAGATTATCAGGATTTACTTGAAATAGAAATTTATATAAAACCTTTTGAACCAAGTACAATATCGAACGAAATAGAAAGAGATATAGAAGGTATAAAAAATATTTTCTAAAGCTAAAGAGATGAGAAAGTATTACTTTATTTTTTTTACTTTGCTTGCTTTTTTTTATAACTCTTTTGCTGTACCTCAAAAGTTAGAAGACATAATACTAAGAAAAAAAGAGTTTCAGATAGATTTTATTTTTTCTTATAATAACACTTCCTTTAACAACATTGCAGATAAGGAGATTATTTATCAGGACATACTCTATTATGTTATAAATTTGAGATATGATTTAACTGATAGATTTGAGATATTTTTGTTTGGTTCTTATGTTTTTAACTTTCTAAAAAACTTTGACCAGGAAGACCTTAAATTACAAAAAGGAAGTTTTAACAATTTAGGACCTGCTGGTGGAGGTTTTTCGCTACAAATAAAGAAAGAAGGTACTTTTCCGGGACTAACATTATCTTTAGTAAGCAATATATACGATAGATTGATTATTGGAGGAGAAGAAAAAAAAGCATGGTTTGATAGCTATTCTTTATATTTATCTACTTACTATACAATAGACCCTGTTGTTCTTTTTATAACCAGTATGTATAGGTACAACAAATCTATAAACATAGATGGAAAGAACTTTGATTATGGAGATACTTTTTTTATATCTCCTCAGTTTTACTTCCTTGCCAATCCTTATTTAAGTATAAATGTAGGTCTTAGATATATCTATCAGGGAAAAGATAAATTAGATGATAGAACTATTATGATAGAAAGAAACCTTTTAGGGTTTTTGATTGGACTAAACTATGAATTAAAAGAAGGTATATTTATATCTGTTGATGGTGAGTTTAGATATAAATCTGATTACAGCCATAATATCTTAAATGCAAGATTAACTTTTAGGTTCTAATGGTAAAGACAGTACTAAGTATTTTGCTTTTTATAAGTTTTTCTTACAGCTTTGATTTTGCAAAAAGCTGGATAGAGATTAAAGATAAACAGGTTGTAAAACAAAAATATGATTTTTCCTGTGGTGCTTCTTCACTAGCTACCATTTTAACTTATTTTTTCAATGATAAAACATCTGAGGAGCAAATAATAAAGTTTGTTATAGGAAAAAGAAGACTTTATTACAAAAAGATAAAAGATTTAAAAAAAGAAGATTTTTATCTTACTATGAAAGACCTTATTGATTATCTAAAACATAACGGATATAAAGCTACTGCTGTAGCTTTGAACATAAATCATCTTTATTATTTAAAGTATCCAGTAGTGATATATATGGTTTTTAGAGGACAGGAACATTTTTCTGTTTTTAAAGGTATAGATAGCAAGTATGTTTATCTTGCAGACCCATCATTAGGTAATGTTTCTATCCCTATAGAAAGGTTTAAAAAATATTTTTATACAAGGAAAAACAAAAAGTTAAAAGGAAAAGCTATCCTTATATATAAGAACACCACCACTAATTATTCTTTTTTAAAGATAAATCATCTTACTTTAGATGAAATATTTAAAAAATTAGATATAAAAGACATTTTAAACTCAAAACCTAATACAGCAAAATAACTCAAACTAATTTTTTCTTATAACTATAAACTTTCTTTCTCCATAGCCTATAAATCTTAAACTTACTGTAAATGGTTTTAGCTCCTCTTCTATCTTTTTTGCCTTCATAATAACTAAATATCCGTCTTTTTTTAGGAGATTTTTACCTATTTTTAAGACCTCAAATGTTTCACCTGTGGCTCTTGATACTACAACGTCAAATCTTAAATCTATCTTTTCTGCTCTTTCGCATAAAACTTTATATTTTATATCTAACTCTCTTCCAAGCATCTCAAGAAAAATACATTTTTTTTGAACAGCTTCTATTAAGAATAAATCGATTGTATCTTCAAAATATATCTTTAAAGGAACTCCCGGAAACCCTGCTCCAGAACCAAAATCAGCTATCTGTTTTCCTGTAATATTTATTTTTGCAGTTTCAAATAATTTTATAAGAGTTAAACTATCAAAAAAGTGTTTTATTACTATATCTTCTTTTTTTCTTACCGATGTAAGATTATAAACTCTGTTCCACTTTAAAAGAACCTTCAGATAAATATCAAATTTTTCAAGATGTTCATCTTTTAGACTAATTCCATTTTTTTCACATAATTTTTTTAGAGTTTCTAAATATTTCTCCATTATTTTAGAACTTTTTTTGTTTTTATATAAAAGATGTAAAGGTCTAACTGTGCTAAATTCATGCCAAAGTCAGATGCTATCTTTTCTAAAGCTTCTTCACACTCTAAATAAACCTTTTTTGTTATTGTTTTTCTGGGTTTAACAAAACCATTTTCAAACAGCCATCTTGATATATGTCTGTCTATAATAGCTACATCTTCAAAACCTATATTCCTTAAAAAATGACTTGATTCTTTATATCCATATCCTTTGATTTCTTTTACAAGGATTTCTCTTGCTTTTTTTCCGTTATCATATTTTGATAACTCAAGAAGTAAAGGTTCTTTTTCTCTTAAAGCTACTATTCTTTCTGCTCTTTGCATAGCAAATCTGTGCCCTTTTGAAGAGATTATCTGATAAAGCTGGTCAAGACTATAGTTATGAAATCCCTCAATACCTACTTCTTTTTGGATTTTTATTCCAAGAGCAGCAGACGAATTAGCTGTAAGTATACAAAAACAGGCTTCTGAGAATATATCAGCTTCATAAGGGTCAATCTTTAAAAAAGGACGAAAATCGAATGTAGTTAAATTTTTTTCTTTTAAATTCTTAAACTCATTAATTCTTTGGTTTACAAACCTTCCTACTTCTTCTACAGCTTTTTTTATCTGTTGTTTTGGTGGTATCAATGTTTCTTTAGCTTTCCTTTGCTAAATTGTAGCCATTTAAAAAGACACCATGAGCATCTACAAAAATGTTATGAACAATTTCTTTTCTTATAACAATCTGTTTATTATTAAATTCCATTTTAAGTGCATTAGCGTTTCCAATAGTTTCAAAAACAACCTTCTTTAAAAAGGAAACATCCACTTTATCTCCAGCTTTTAGATTTATAATTTCCATTTCACCATCAATATTTGCAGTTATCCATACATTTGAAGTGGCAATCAGTTTTATACTTTTTGCTTCTTCTACGACAGAATCTTCTTTTTGCTGTGGTATGTTGATTATATTTTTTTCTTCTACAGGTTTTGATTGAAGTATTATCTTGTATGCTTGAATGTTGTTTGATTTATCTTCTGGTTTAAAAGCCAGAGAGATAAATATAAGCCCAGAAAGTGCGGTTAATCCTAAAGAAGCATTTACAAGTTTTCCAGCATTTTCAGAAACAGAAGATTTGTTTTCTTCTTTTTCTTTAGAATTTTCTGTATTAATAGTTTTTATTTCAGCATTTATACCAAGTTCTTTAAGTAATTGTTTTAAAAACATTCTTGCATATATATTCTTTTCAAGAAATTGAATATCTTCTTCTATTTTCTGGATTATATCTACTGGAATTTTTGTTTTTTCTTTTAATTGTTTGTAGGATAGACCCTTTTGAATTCTTGTTTCTCTAAGTAATTCTCTTAACTCATTTAAATTATTCAATTTAATATACCTCTAAAGTTATAAGTCATAAATCCGAAACTTAAAGATTTATTATAAAAAAAATTTTTTTCTGTTTCAAAAATTTATGATGGATTAGGTTTTATAAATGTAGGAGAAACTAAATTTTAAACATTGATTTGATTGATAAAACTAAGTACAATTACTATATGGGGGACAGATAATTTATGAAAAGGATAGTAATAGTATTAATACTTTTTACTTTTCAAATTTGCTTTAGTGCTTCTTTAGAAAAAAAATTATACTTTGATGGGGCAAAGATTGTATTAGAGCTTATATACGAGTTAATGAGAGACGATATAAAAAAGGAAACTTTACAAGTATTTAACAAAATCCAAAAGCTAAGAAGTAATACAGATTTATATACACGTATGAAATATAGGCAACTACTGAATATGTCATTGTTAGTAGCTTATGAGGGTAAAAAGGAATTGTTGGATACTAAATTGATAGATAATAAAATGGATAATAACAAAGAGATAGAAAAGATAGTGATACCAAAATTAAAAAAGTTAAAGTCAATGGTAGAAGATCCAAAATTAAAGATAACGTATCCCCAAAAATTTGTATTATGGTCTTCAAAAATAAAAAAACAACTAGATGTTTTCAAGAATATAGTCTTGATTCTAAATATACAAGATTCACAAAAAAAATTAATTTTTAAACTTGTAGATGATATTATTAAATCACTTAGTAAAAAAGAGATAACAATATAAATAATTTTAAGAATAAGTTGGCCACCTAGATATCATAAAAATTACAGATTTAATCTTGTTAAGATTATGAATAGTTAAGAAATCAGGATGATATTTATTGATATAATATTCTAAATATTGAACTGATTTAAAAGTTTTATTTATATCTTTATGTTCTTTTAATAAGAAAGTTTTTATTAAAGCTAAATTATACTTAAGTTTTTCTTCTTCTGGAACTGTTTTCTCTTCAGAAAGATGAGGAAGTGTTTCTAAAATATTATCTATAAGCAAAACTAAATGATTAGCATCCTCCCTAATATCAAGTCTTGCATCAGCATATAAAACTGCTTTATCTTTATATTCTGTAGATTTTTCTTCTGAACTACATCCTAATACCACAGCAACAAAAACGGTGGGTACTATGGCAAATTTTCTCATTTAAATGCCTCCTATACTTATACAAAACTTATTATATCATAATCATGCAATTTTATATATTTTCATTTACTCCATTTAAATGGTAAACTTTATCTAAAATTATGGTTAACGAGGTGAGCTATGAATTACAAAAATTTTTTAGAAGACTTAGCAAATAAAGTTATAGATGGATATAAGATAAACAAAAAGGAAGCTCTTATGATTTTAGAGACACCAGACGAATACATAGAAGACCTTGTAGAGCAAGCATCAAGAATAACTTACAGTTTTTTTAAAAACGAAGTTGAGTTTTGCAGTCTTATCAATGCAAAAAATGGTGCTTGTTCAGAAGACTGTTCTTTTTGTGCTCAATCTTCTAAATATCCTACTCCAATAAATGCATATAGCCTCGTGTCTGAAGAAGAAATGTTAGAAGGAGCTGAAAGAGCAGTATCAATAAACGCTAATAGATACTGTATAGTCGTAAGTGGAAAAAGAGCAAAGAAGGAAGAAGTAGAAAAGATAGCAGAAGCAGTAAGAAAAATAAAACAAAAATATCCTATAAAAGTATGTTGTTCTATAGGAACTGTTGATGAGGAAGATTTAAAGCTTTTAAAAGAAGCTGGTGTAAATAGGATAAATCATAACTTAGAAACTTCTGAGAAATTCTTCAGTAAAATAGTCACAACTCACACATGGAAAGAAAGGTTAGAAACTATAAAAAGGGTACAAAAGGTAGGTTTATCTACATGTAGTGGTGGTATTTTTGGTATGGGAGAGTCTAATGAAGATATAGTAGAACTTGCTTTAACTTATAGAGATTTAGATGTTGACTCTATTCCACTTAACTTTTTAATACCTATACCTGGCACACCTTTTGAGAATGCTAATTACTTAACTCCACAAAAATGCCTAAAGATTGTAGCACTTTTTAGGTTTGTAAATCCTGATGCAGAACTAAGACTTTGTGGAGGAAGAGAACAGAATTTACAAGACTTACACGATACAGCTATGAATATAGCAAACTGTCTAATGGCTGGTGGCTATCTAACAAGAGCTGGGAGAAATCCTGAGAAAGATAAGCAAATGATTAAAGAGCTTGGTAAAAAATTACTTACAGAAGGTGAAAGTTTTTCTATTCAAAAAGCTGAAAATATATAACTTTTAGGCTTATTATATATAGTAGATAATACCTTTTTGGAGATGAAGAAATGGAAGAAAAAAATATAGAAAATACTTTAAAGAAAATGGCTATAGTTCTTGATAGAGTAGTAAAAAAAGTTGATGAATTAGACAAAAGAGTTTCTAAGTTAGAGCAAGAGATACTTTCGGAAAAATTTAAATCAGAAAAAAAAGATATTCCACAGCAGACAACACAGCAGAATATTCAGCCCCAGTCTTCAGGATTTACATCATCTGGTTTTGGAGGGGGTTTTTTAGGGTCTTTACTTGGAAGCTTAGCAGGTTTAAGCCTATTTAACATATTCTTTGATAATAAAGTTTCTGCTGAAGAAGTAGCAAAAGAAGCTGGAATAGATAAAGATGAACTTGAAGAGATAGAGCATAAATTAGATGAAATTTCTGAGAAAATAGATGATATATCTGACGAAGTATCTCAAATAGATAATACTAATCAGTATATAGACGAAGATGATATAGACTATACAGATGTAGAAGATGTAACCTATACAGATGATTATTATGATGAATTTATAGATAATGATTTTCCAGATATTGGCTTTGATGATACATTTGATGTATAAGTTTAAACAACTTTGGTGTTGCTAACTTTAGCAGAAATATATAAAATATAAAAACCATAAAAAATATAATAGTTATATAAATGAATAGGGGCTGCTTATGAGAAATTTTAACTATGAAGAAGGGGTCTCTTTTTATTTAAAACTAATATCAAATATACCTATGCTAACCCCTGAGGAAGAAAAAGAGATAGCAAAAAAAGTAAAAGAAGGGGATAAAGAAGCATTAGACAGACTAGTTCAGGCAAACTTAAGATTTGTAGTAAATATAGCTAAAAATTATGCAGGATACGATATACCCTTTCAAGAACTCATATCAGCAGGAAATATAGGTCTTATAGAAGCAGCAAAGAGATTTGACCCAGATAAAGGAGTTAGATTTATATCCTACGCTATATGGTGGATTAAACAGTCAATTCTTCAAACAATACAGACACAAAAAGACCTTATAAAACTTCCTCAAAAAACATTTATGTTATCCTCAAAGATAGATTGTGCTTATCTTCAGCTAAGAGAAAAATTATTTAGAGAACCTACCTACAAAGAGATAAAAGAATATTTAGAGCAAATGGGAATAGAAGTTGATGAAGATTTAATAGAAAAATATTTGCTTATAAAAAGACACTCTGTATCTCTTGATGTTCCAATAGATAAAGAAGAAGGAACATTTTTTATTGACCTTGTATCAAAACACGGTACTAAAGATATAGAAGAAGACCTGTTAAAAGAAGCTCTTGAAAAAGAGATAGACTGTATCTTATCTCACCTGTCAGAAAGAGAAAGATTTATCATTATTCACAGATTTGGCTTAAAAGGAGAAGAGCCAAAAACCTTAAGAGAAGTTGGCAATATGCTTGGTATATCAAGGGAAAGAGTCAGACAAATTGAACTTAGAGCTTTGAAAAAAATTCGTGCTCTTATAACAAAAAGGAAAAGACAGGATTTACTTTAAAATATACTTTGGTGGAATAATGTAGGTTATACCTTTTATCCTCTTTAGAAAAATGCCCTTTTGTTTATCAACAAACATAATTCCTTTCTCTGGTGAAAGTGAAGTAATTGCAGACATACCAACTATAACTCTACCTTCTTTATTAAATATTTTTGTTTTTATTCCCCAGAAATTATGAAATATATAGGGTTTACCATTTTTATTTCCTATATAAAGCATAATATGACCTGGCATCCATATAAGTGTTAAAAACGGTATACCTGACTTTGCTATAAATTCTTCTTTTTGCTTTGGTGATAGATTTTCTAAAGAAACAAAAATTCCAGATTTTGCCTGTGATGTAGAATTTCTCGGCAGCCATATGCCAAAAGGGACAAAAATATCTCTAATATTAGCAGAACAGTCTCTATTTAAATATAAACCGCCCCAGCCATATGGTTTATTTAAAGTTTCATTTATTATTTTTGCTATATTTTTTTCTGTAAAAGGCATAGGTTTTATCACGCTTACATCTTTTGAAACCTTTACAGTTTTTAACACAGCATATCCATCTGTGTCCTTAACAGGAACAAAAACTTCATAATTATCTTTCTCTTCTTTAACTAAGGGAAGAACCACTCCAATTAGCCCTTTTGATAAAAAGTTTCCATTTTCATCAGTTAGTGAAATATCTTCTTTTATAAAAGCTACATATTTACCTGTTTGATATATTTGTTTAACTTCTTCATCTACAAAAGCTACATCATTAGCTTTAATCCATCCAGAAGCAAAAGGAGTTTCTACATAATACCACTGCTTGTTCTTAGATATATGAGATATAAATAAAGGAGTTCCTATATATACTGCAGAGTTTTGATTATAATCAAAAGGAAATCCTTCACCAGCTTTATCAAAGCTATAAAAAATAGGCTTTTGTGTAGGGAAAACTTTAAGGTCTGTATTTGATACAGTTATTCCCCATAAATTTAATGAAGGAAAATTTTCTATATCTGCATTTTCTCTTAGTTTTGCAAACCAACTTTTAGGTATCCTTCTTTTATTTTCACCATAAACTTCTCTATTGGGATATACATAAAATCCCCAAAACGCAGTCTTTTTGGTATAAGAACTTTTTGTCTTTTTCCATGGAGAAAAGAAAAACCTATTAAAATAGTTATCTAACAACTGCTGAAAATCAGATGAAATTAACCTTCCATTTTGCTTTACAAAGTAAAAAGCATTCTGAGGAACATGTTTTATATCGTTTACAGTTTGGTATTTTAAAGAGCAAGAAAAACTAAAAATAAACAGAATAATAATCAGTCTATACATTATAAAAAACTCTTATAATTTTTTTTAAGCAATATTAAATATTAAAATATTGAGGCAGAAAAATGAACACAGCTTTATATTATCATCAAAGGACAAAACATTATCCTGATAAACTTGCCAAATCATTAGGTTATTTAGACTGGGCAAATCAACCAGAGCCTTTTAGATTCTATGAAGGAACAAAGAAAATAGAACTCCCTCTTTTAAAGCAAGACCCAGATTGTTCATACAAGGCTTTATATGATAGAAAATTATGCAATTCACAGCCTATAAATATAGATACAATTTCAAAATTTTTAGAGCTTGCTCTTGGACTTTCTGCATGGAAATCAATTCCCGGTTCACAATGGTCATTACGAATGAACCCATCAAGTGGAAATCTACATCCAACAGAAAGCTATCTGATAATACCTGATTATGACCATTTAAATGGAGTATATCATTACAATCCTTTTTTACACGCACTTGAGGAAAGAGCTATTTTAAATCAAGAAATAATTAAAACACTAAAAGAATTTTATAAAACAGACTGTTTTCTTGTTGCACTAACCAGTATTTTTTGGAGAGAAGCCTGGAAATATGGAGAAAGAGCATATCGCTACTGCCAATTAGATACAGGTCATGCAATAGCTACTATATCATTTTCTGCCTCTTTACTTGGATGGAAAGTCAAATATCTTAATGCAGTATCAGATGAAGAAATTAAAGTTTTACTTGGATTTGATAAAACAAAGTGGATAAAAGATGAAGAAGAATTTCCAGAAGCTTTACTACTGGTCTATAAGAACGATGTAGATATAATTCCAGATATTCCACAAAATATCGTAGAAGAATTTTCAAAACTTAAGTTTAAAGGAATACCTAATAGGCTTAGCAAAGAGCATGTGAGATGGGACATTATATATGAAGTTGCAGAATTTGTAGAAAAGCCAAGAACCAAACCTGAAAAATACAAACTTCTACAAAAACCTATTTTATGGCTTAAAGACTCACCTTACAAAGCATCTGAGATAATAAGAAAAAGAAGAAGTGCAGTAGCCTACGATAGACAAACACATATAGACAAAGAAACGTTTTTTCACATACTTGATAAAACAATACCAAGAAAGGAAATAAATCCTTTTGATACAGAGGTTTATAACCCAACGATAAATCTTCTTTTATTTGTTCACAGAATTTATGATTTACCAAAGGGGATTTATTTCTTATTTAGATATGAAGATGATAAAGAAGAAATAATGAAAAAGACAAGAAAAGAATTTATGTGGAAAAAAGTATCGGATGATTTAGAACTATATCTTCTTTATACAGGAGATTTTGAATTTACTGCCAAGGTAGTAAGCTGTAAGCAAGATATTGCTGGAGATAGTTCTTTCTCTTTAGGTATGATAGCAAAATTTAAAGGTTTAGTTGAGAAAAAACCGTGGCTGTACAGGAATATTCATTGGGAAGCAGGTATGATAGGGCAGGTTTTGTACCTTGAGGCAGAAGCTCATAATATAAGGGGAACTGGTATAGGATGTTTTTTTGATGATTTAGTACATGAGATATTAGGATTTGAGGATAATAGTTATCAAACTGTATATCATTTTACTGCAGGGGGACATTTAGAAGACACAAGACTTAGAACTTTTCCTCCTTATTACTATCTGGAAGAAATAAGAGGAAAATAAATAATGGCGGAGCCGACGGGATTCGAACCCGCGACCTCCGGCGTGACAGGCCGGCGTTCTGGGCCAGGCTGAACTACGGCTCCGTAAGGATGGGCGGTATAGGACTCGAACCTATGACCCCCTCCTTGTAAGGGAGGTGCTCTGGCCAGCTGAGCTAACCGCCCATCTTCAACTTAGGGATTAATATAATAAGACAAATAGATTTTTTTGTCAATAGAATAAAAGCTTAGTTTAGACTGATTGTCATATGAATTAAAATACTTCATTTAAAATTAAAAAATAAATGGAGGAAAATAAAATGAAGAAAGAATATCCAACAATAGATGGTTTCCAAACAGTCTTAAAAATTCTCAAAGAAATGGAAGTAGAAGTAGATTATCTTCATCAAGAAATAATAAGAAGTGAACTTATGGTTTATAGGAAAAAAATATTAGAAGAAACTTTAGGTATTTATAAAGACCCTGTACCTATATCAGCTGTAGATGTTGTGGAGAACTCTGCAGGAAAAGGAGTATTTATATTCTTTTTAAATCCTCTTGATTATGTGGAAATTATAGAAGATGATGGAAGACCTGCAAAGAAAGAAGACCTTACATCTCTTAATTTTATATCATTAATAGGCTTGTTTGTTAGTAAAGAAAATCCTGATAAAACTCGATTATCTATAGCTCCACCTGAAATTTTAGAACAAATAAAGAAATTATCTGAAAAAAAATTTATTAGCCCACAAGAAAAAATAACTCCAGATAATCCAATTATGGATAACTAATAAACTACACTTATATTGCAATACCCTTAAAAGACGGGTAAAGTGCAACTTTCTTACCCCGGTTCGGGGAAGAAATATTGGGCTAATTTGTCGCAATACCCTAAGGAAACGGGTAAAGTGCAACAAACAATATGATTTTTACACCAAAAACTATTCCTGAGTCGCAATACCCTTAAAAAACGGGTAAAGTGCAACAGAAAATAGAGAAAAAGTTAAACAGAGATTTAACAAAGTCGCAATACCCTTAAAAAACGGGTAAAGTGCAACATTAGTTTCGGTTCTTATGACCAAATTATGACTTTACTTGAGTCGCAATACCCTCAAGAAACGGGTAAAGTGCAACCTGCTGTTAGATTTCTTACAAAACTGCAGAATTATAGAGTCGCAATACCCTCAAAGAACGGGTCAAGTGCAACATTACAAGTATTGTTGTAAACACTAACAGAGGTAGTTGTCGCAATACCCTCAAAGAACGGGTCAAGTGCAACAAGAATTTTTAAATAGTGATAAGGAAATCATTCGCATATGTCGCAATACCCTCAAAGAACGGGTCAAGTGCAACAGAAGGGTATCAAGATTACAAAGAAGTGTATCTCA
>JALSSG010000121.1 GCA_026984355.1 Hydrogenothermaceae bacterium | reverse complement strand
TGGTTTTTATATAGATATACACAGCAATACTTTATATAGTTTTTATGGTTTATGATAATTTTAAAAATTTAGTGTAGGGAAAAGATATTTAGAAAAAAATAAGGGAACCTGACAGGTTCCCAGATAGAGATTTATGTATCACATTGAACATTGTAAAGAATATCATCCCATGGGTGTCTATATAGTGGCATATCAAGTCTTTTTTCATCAAGATAATGTCCAATAAATCCTATAGTTCTTCCAAGAACAAAAAATGCATTGAACGCCCCAGCGTTTATAAGTTCATCTATCTCTTTATCTGTATATCCTAGTTCTCTAAACATATCAACAAGTAATACTCCAATTGTCCCATCAACGTTAAGTATAAGATTTTCTTTTTTAGATGTTGTTACTTTTTCTACTTCAAGGGCATAATCAAGAAGCTCTGTTTTAGGAAAGTTCTTTTTTGCATAATCTTTTAGAAGTTCTACCCTTTTATCTGGATTTTTAGTAGATTTTATTCTGTGTCCTATTCCCGGAATAGGTATTTTTTCTACTTTTTTCATATAATCAACAAATTCTACTGGATCCATACCTTTTTCTTTTGCCATTTTAAAGTACTTAGCGGCACCGTCAATAGCTCCACCAAATCTTGGTCCTATTGTAAGAATTCCAGTAACTATAGAAGACATTAAATCTTTACCAGCTCTAGCAGTTACTTTTGTATTATGGGCTCCTGAAACTGCAGGACCATGATCTGCTACTATTTTAATAACCATATCTATAAAATCTGAAGCCCACTTAGGAAACTTCTTTTTAAACCATAAAAGACCTATAACATCAGCTATAGAATAGCCCTCTTCTACTACTGTAGAAATCGGTACTCCACAGTAAGTTGCCTCTTCTCCTCTATCGTCTGATATAGTACATATAAAGTTTGTAGGTTTTCTTATTTTCCCTGCTTTTCTTGCCTTGTCATAATCTTCTGGTACAGGTGGAACTTCTGGTTCCTGTATATCTGGAATTTCTCCTTTAGAATGAAGTTCTTCATAAACTCCATTTATAAGCTCTGGTAAATCGTTGAAAGATTTTGGAACATATGCACCAGCCTCTTTTAAGGCTGCATTTTTAGCATCAGCGGTTTCTCTTTCAGCACCAGCTTTTGCTCCAGCGTGTCCGAACTGTACTTCTCCACCAAAATGTTTAGATATTGTTCCTATACACCATGCTATTACTGGTTTTGTAATTCTTCCATCTTTAATTGCTTCTGCTACTCTGTATTCTAATTCTCCTCCAACTTCACCAAGCATAACCATCATTTTTACTTGTGGGTTTTTTTCAAATCTAAGCATATGGTCTAAAAAGTCCGTACCTGGATATCTATCTCCACCTATTGCTATACCTTCAGCAATACCATTTGCATTTCTTGCTATAACATTAGATAGTTCATTAAACAGACCACCAGACCTTGTTACAAGTCCTACAGAACCGGGTCTGTGTAATTTTGAGTTTATGATGTTTTCTATGGTTCCTCCAGTGTTTGCTATCCTAAATGCGCCAGGTGCAATTCCTCCAACTGTAGCAGGTCCAATTATCCATTTTCCTAATTCTTTCGCTTTTATTCTCATTATTCTGGCAAACCTTTCAGGAATACCTTCTGCTGTTATTGCAATTGTCCTTATTTGAGGAATTTCAAGAGCTTCCATAGTAACATCGTAAGCTGTTCTAAATGATGCAAAGTTAAGTAAAACGTCTGCTTCAGGAAAGTCTTTTGCTGCTTCTGGAGTTGACCTGTATATAGGAATCATAATCTCTTCTGTTCCATAAAAGAATTTATCAAACTTTCTACTTTGGGTTGGAGCTACTATAGCTACTATGGATGGTTCTCTTCCAACAACATAATCATAATCAAGCATTCTCTGGATTGCATTTCTGTTTAAATTCCAGAAAATAGCTTTTGTATTTCTGTCAAATAATAGATAGTCAGGTTTGCTCATTTATTTAACCTCCTTGTTTATGTTTAGATTAAGCTGCTTTCTCTTCAGCTTCTTGAAGAGCTTTTCTTACGATTTCTGTCATATGAGTTTCTGGTCCGTAAACTTCTATTGGGAGTCCTAACTGCTGTGCTGCTTCTTTTATTCTTTTTAGTCCTATTTCATAGTTAGGACCTCCTCTTCTTACATAGATTTTTACACCAACTTCTCTAAGTTTATCTGCGTACTCTTTCATTGCATCAATTATTCCATCAAAGGTTTTTGCCACATCAGTAAAGTTTGCAATAGCTCCACCAATTATAAGTATTTTGTGTCCTTTTGGATGTTTGTTTCTTGTCATAAGGTCAAAAACAGTTTTTACATACTCTCTAGTTTCTGTTCTTGATGGGTTTCCTGAATATTCACCATAGTTTGCCAGTTCTTTCACATAGCCAAGGTCTGCTACAGTATCTGCATAAACTACAGATGCACCACCACCTGCAACTAATGTCCATATTCTTCCTTCTGGATTTAGTATTGTAAGTTTTAGTGAAGCTCCTGATTTTTCATCCATTTCTTTTATATATTTCTCTTCAGGAGTTAAATCTCTACCAAATCCTGCAGGAAATTCTAATTCTCCCCATTTTCTTCCAGCTACAAACTGAGCAGTGTCATCAACTCTTCCAACGAAATCTAAAGGATAAACTTTGTTTCCAACCATAACAAGAGGATTTATTTCAAGATAAGAAAAATGTAAATCTCTAAAGAGTTTATATAGTCTGTATACAAAGTCAGCAAACTTTTCTTTATCTTTAATTTCTGCTGGGACATTTTGTTCTATAAGTTTTTTTATTTCTTCATCAGATGCTGTTATTGGTATCTTTACTTCAACTACTTTATCCCAGTTTTCTTCTACTTCTATTCCACCAAAAGCTGACATATAGATTATATCTTCATCTTCTCCTGTAGTTATAGCTACGTAGTACTCTTCTTCTGGTTTGTGTGGTACAAAAGGTTCTACTAAGAAGTGAGTCAATCTTCCTTTGACACCATTAATTTCTATCTCTTCAGACATTTTTTGTTTTATCCACTCTTTTACATCTTCCCATGTAACATCACCGGGTTTTTCTTTTTTGAAGAAGATTAATCCTAATTTTCCTCTTTTACCAAATAACATATCTGGTTTTGCTACAAGTGGAGTTTCTTTAACCCATGGATACTGCTCGGGTATTTTATCAAGGTCTGTTTCTGGAGTAATTAAAATTGATTTAAAATCATACTCAAAAGCTCCATCAAAATACTCATCCCAATTTTGCGCTAATATTCTTTTTCCATCATATTCTCTTATACCTCTTTGAGCCATTTAATTCCTCCTATAAAAATAAATTTTGCCAACAAAAAATTATATCAAAATAGTGTTTTAAAAAGAAAAGGCGGGATAACCCGCCTTGTTAAAGAATTATATAGAATCAATTATTCTATTTAAAGTTTCTGAAGGTCTCATCGCTTTTGATGCTTTTTCATCATCAGGATGATACCATCCACCTACATCTGTAGGTTTTCCTTCTGCAGCAGCAATTTCTCCAAGGATTTTTTGTTCATTTTCCTTTAGTTCCTGATAAACTTTTGCGAATTTTTCTGCAAGTTCTTTATCTTCTGTTTGGTTTGCTAAAGCTTCTGCCCAGTAAAGTGCAAGATAAAAATGGGAACCTCTTGTATCAAGTTGTCCTACTTTTCTTTTTGGTGTTTTATCATTTTCAAGATATTTTCCTATAGCTTTAGATAAAGCATCAGCTACTATAAGTATTCTAGGATTTTCTTTTTCATGAAGTGCTTTTAGTTGTTTATATGCAAGTTTTAAAGCTTCTACAAAGGCTAAGAATTCACCTAATGAGTCCCATCTTAAGTGTCCCTCTTTTATAAACTGTTCTACGTGTTTTGGAGCTGAACCTCCAGCACCTGTTTCAAACAATCCTCCTCCTGCAATTTCTGGAACTATTGATAATGACCTTGCAGATGTTCCAACTTCAATTATAGGGAATAGGTCTGTTAAGTAGTCTCTTAAAACGTTTCCTGTAACTGCTATTGTATTCTCTCCATTTCTAAATCTTGCTAAGGTAAATTTCATAGCATCTGCTGGTGCTTTTATGTACCAGTCTATTCCTTCTAAGTCATATTTAGGAAGTTCTTCTTTTACCTTTTCTATAAGGTTTTTGTCGTGTGCTCTATATTCATCTAACCAAAAGACTATTGGAAATCCAGAGTCTTTTGCTCTGTTTACAGCTAATTTTACCCAATCTCTTATAGCAATATCTTTAGTTATACAGCTTCTATATATATCTCCTTCGTTTACACAGTGTTCCATAAGTACGTTTCCTTCATCATCAATGACCTTCATTTTTCCATCTGCTGGTGGGAAGAATGTTTTATCATGAGAACCATACTCTTCAGCTTTCATAGCCATAAGACCTACGTTTTGAACTGTTCCTATTTTTGTTGGGTCAAACTGTCCTCTTGATTTTATATCCTCTACTATTTCTTTATACATTGTTGCATAAGACCTGTCTGGTATACACATAACTGTATCATCTGTTTCTCCATCAGGTCCCCAGCCCTGTAATCCATTTTTTATTACAGCAGGAACAGATGCATCAATGATAACATCATTTGGCATGTGAAGATTTGTTATTCCTTTGTCTGAATCAACCATATACATTCTAGGTCTTTCTTTATATATTTCTTCTATTGTTTTTTTAACCGCATTTTTTTCTTCTTCTGGAAGCTGTTCTAATCTGTTTTCTAATTCTTGCATTCCATATTCTGGTT
Source organism: Hydrogenothermaceae bacterium (assembly GCA_026984355.1). Taxonomy (GTDB): domain Bacteria; phylum Aquificota; class Aquificia; order Aquificales; family Hydrogenothermaceae; genus JAADDZ01. The sequence goes on along the minus strand of JALSSG010000121.1, from coordinate 8,680 downwards.
TCCATCCTAATTTTTCTAAAATGTCTGCATGTTTTTCAAATAATTTTGAGTAGTAAACTCTGATTGCATCTCCAAAAATCACAGGGTCTGAAACTCTCATCATAGTTGCCTTTACGTGTAAGGAGAAAAGAATATCATCTTCTTTAGCTCTATCTATAACTTCAGCAAAGTACTCTCTTAGTTTTTTTCTGTTCATAAACGTAGCATCAACAACATCTCCTCTTTCAACTTCTACTTCTTTTAGAACTGTTTGATTGCCTTGCTCATCTTCAAATACATATTTTATTTTTGTATCTTTGTTTATGATTACAGATTGTTCATGCTGATAAAAATCCCCAGTTTTCATATGTGCCACATGAGATTTTGAATGAGGTGATACTTCTTTTAGTTTGTGAGGGTGTTTTCTTGCATATTCTTTTACTACTTCTGCAAGTCTTCTGTCTGAATTACCCTGTCTTAAAACTGGGTTAACAACAGACCCTACGCATCTATCGTATCTTGCTTTTATATCTTTTTCTTCTTCTGTTTGAGGATTGTCTGGATAATCAGGAAGAGGATAACCTTGCTCTTGGAGTTCTTTTATAGCTTCTTTTAACTGTGGCAAAGAAGCTGAAATATTTGGTAGTTTCATTATGTTTGCTTCTGGCTTCCATACTAATTCTCCAAGATACGCAAGGTCATCAGGAACTCTTTTATCTTCTGGAAGTAAGTCAGGAAATTGAGCAAGAATCCTTCCTGCTAAGGATATGTCCCTTACTTCAATGTTTACATCTGCATCTTTTGTGAATGCTCTCATGATAGGTAAAAGAGAATAACTTGCAAGCTGTGGTGCCTCATCTACTTTCGTCCATACAATTGTTGCTTTTGCCATAGGTATACTCCTCCTTTAAGTTTTTTGGATTATTTGGCAGATTATTATACAGAAAAAAACAAAAAAATAAAACACTGTTTGATTTTTTATAATCTTTTTATAATTTCTATTCCAAATTCATCAGTTGAGACTTTTTTCCCTGGTATAGCAGCGGTTGCCCATTCTCTTATAACGTCGTATGTACCTATCCAGTCAGCAAAGGTTTGTTTTAGAGCTTTTATTATTAGATTTGAGGCTTCTTTCCAGTTTATGTATTCAAGCATCATTACACCTGCCAGAATCATTCCTGTAGGATTAGCAATATTTTTGCCCTTAAGATTTCTGGCAGTTCCGTGTAATGTTTCAAATACTGCTTTTGTATCTCCAACATTTGCAACAGGAACAAAGGCAGAACCGCCAATTAACCCAGAAGCTGTGTGTGTAAAATAATCGCCATTTAAATTTTGAGCAAGAATTACATCGTATTCTTCTACCCTTGATACAAGGTGAGATAATACTTTGGTTATAATCCTGTCTTTTAAAACTATTTTATATCCTTCTTCTTTTGCTTTTTCAAAATTTCCATCAAAATTTTTTATTAGGTCTTGTTCTGTTATTATGTAATTTATGAATTGTGGTTCTTTTGCAACCTCATAAGCCCATTTTACAAACTGATTTTCTGTTTTTTTAAGTATATTTCCTCTATGGACTATGGTTATGTGTTTTCTGTTTAACTTTAGTGCCTGTTGGAATGCTTTTCTTATATGTCTTTTTGATTTGCTTTTAGATGTGGGTTTTAAAGCAACACTACTATCAGCAGGAAGGTCTATTTTGCTGATATTTAGTTTATTTCTAAAAAAGTTTACTACTCTTACTGTTTGATTATCGTTTTCTTCAAATTCTATTCCTACATAGATATCATCTGTATTTTCTCTAAAAACTATATAATCAACTAACTCTGGGCTTCTAACTGGAGAGCCCTGTCCATACCATATTATTGGTCTTATTGAAGTGTATAAATTGAGTTTTTGTCTAAAGGCTATGTTTATATTTTTAGGATAACTTTCTGGTGTATCTATAGGACCTTTTATACCTACTATGTATTCTTTAAATGCTTTTACTGTTTCATCTGGAAGTGGATTCCCATATTTTTCTAACGCTTTTTCTCCTGCAAAATATTCTTTCCATATTATTTTTCTTTTGTTTCCATAAGCTTTTTTTACTGCTTCGTCTACAATATTTCTCATAACTTCAAAAATTTCTTCTCCTATTCCATCTCCTTTTATAAACGGGATAATAGGATTATCAGGTACTATTAAGTTGTTTTTTAGGTCAATAGTTATGTTTTTTCCTGAAGTCATAATTCCCCTCCTTGATGATTATACTCATATTAAATCTTAACAAAATAAATAAAATAGATAATCCTCCTTTTCCTTATTAATTTTTCACAAATATTTTCTTGAAAGAACTCATTTTGAGAATTTTGTTAAAAAGAAAAAATAAAAAAGGAGGTGAGATATGAGGAAGTATGTTTTAGCAGTAATTTTTTCTTTGTTTTATATGACTGTAGGTTATTCAGAAACTAATTTAAACAAACAAACAGTTATGCATGTTCCCGACCCTTTTATGGATATTTTAACAGAGAATAGAGAATATATTGGTTTAATTTTAAAAGACAAAAATAGGAAAGTGTATATATCTGAATGTCTAAAAGAAAAAAAGATTGTTGGAGTTTACTCTTCTACAGAAGAAGCTTATAAAGCTATTGTGAAAAACTGTGGAATTTAACTTTTATTTTTTTCTTTTATTTTCTGTTTTAGTTCGTTTAATATAACTAGTGCTTCTACTGGTGTTATTGTTCCTATATCTATCTGGTTAAGTTTTTCTATAATTTCATCTGCATATTTTTCTTTATTACTCTGGTTTATTTCTTCTATCTGTTTAAATAAAGGAAGAATATCTTCCTCTTTAATGTCCTTTTGTTTATTTTCTATGCTGTGTTTTTCTTCAAATTTATATAAAATTTCATATGCTCGCTTTATTATCTGTTCTTTTATACCTGCAAGTTTTGCTACATGAATTCCATAGCTTTTATTGGAAAAGCCTTCCATTAACCTATAAAGGAATATGATATTTTCGCCTTCTTCTTTTATTTCCATATGAAAGTTTTTTACCCCTTTTATGTGTTCTTCAAGTTCTGTTAATTCATGATAATGAGTTGCAAAGAGAGTTTTTACCTTTAGTTTATCGGCAAGATATTCGGAAATAGCCCATGCTATTGCTAATCCATCGTACGTGCTTGTACCTCTTCCTACTTCATCTAAAACAATGAAACTTCTATTGGTAGCATTGTTTATTATATTTGCTATTTCTAACATCTCTACCATAAAAGTTGATAAACCTTTTGCTATTGCATCTGCTGAACCTATTCTTGTTAATACTGCATCTACTATACCTATTTTTCCTTTGTTTGCAGGAATAAAAGAGCCTATTTGAGCAAGAATGATTATAATAGCAGACTGTCTTATAAATGTGCTCTTTCCAGCCATATTAGGACCTGTAATAATATGGAAAAAACTATCCTGATTCATTTTTAATGTGTTAGGAACAAAATCTACTGTGTACTCTTTTATTGTTGGATGATATCCTTCTTCTATGTATATATCATAACTATCAGTTATTTCAGGTTTTATCCATCCTTTTTCTACAGCAATCTGTGCAAGAGATGCTAGAGCATCTATGGTTCCTACATTTTGAGCTGTCTTTGCTATTCTTGGTGCTAACAGAGTTATTTCTTCTCTTAATTTCATAAATATTTCATATTCTAATGCTTTTATCTTCTCATCTGCTGATAGTATCTTTTCTTCAAATCTTTGAAGTTCTTCTGTTGTAAATCTTTCTGCATTTGATAAAGTCTGTCTTCTTCTAAAATAATCTGGGACAAATTTTAAATTTGGTTTTGTTACTTCTATGTAATATCCCATTACTTTATTAAAACCTATTTTTAAGCTTTGAATACCTGTTTCCTTTCTTAATCTTTCCTGATATTCTCTTATCCAGTTTGCTCCTTTTTCTTTTATCTCTTTTAGTTCATCTAAAACTTTGTTAACTCCCTTTTTAATAAGACCTCCATCTTTCATATGTAGCGGTGGGTTATCTTCTAATGTTTTATCTAATTTTTCTATTAACCAGGTATAATCTTCTATATTTTTAAAAATATCTTTTAGTAGATTTGAACTGACATCTTTTTCAATAGTTTTTAAAGATTTTATGTTTTTTAGAGACTCTCTTAAAGCTACCATATCTCTTGGAGATAAAGTATTTGAAGAGATTTTTGAAATAAGTCTTTCTACATCAAAAATTTTGTCTAATTTTTCTCTTATCGTTTCTCTTAGCTTATTGTTTTCAACAAGTTCCTGTACTGCTTCTTGTCTTTCGTTTATGAATGACTTGTCTTTTAAAGGATGCAGGAGAAAGAATTTTAGTTTTCTTTTTCCCATACCTGTTAATGTTCTATCTATAACTTTAAATAGAGGAATATTTCCTTCGTTTGCTTGTACTAGTTCAAGATGTTTTTGAGCAAGGTAGTCTAACCTCATGTATTTGTAGTCTAAGTAAGGTTTTGGTGGATTTATAAATGGTAGAAATGATTTTTGCGTGATTTTTGCGTATTTCAAAACCGCTCCTGCAGAATAAAGAACATCTTTTTCATTTTCGTTAATACCAAATGCTGAGTGATGAGATGTGTTAAAGAATTTTAATAACTCCTTTACAGTTTCTTGAGAGAAAAATTCTTCAGGTAAGTGAGTAAAGAATATATTTTTGAAATTTTGTATGATTTCTGGAATTTGTGTACCTTCTGGAAGGAGAATTTCTTTAGGTTGGAATTTGCCAATAAATGAAATAAGACTATCTGTATCTAAAACACCAACATCAAATTCTCCTGTGGCTAAATCAAGATATGCAATATTAAATTTATCTTTTGATGTAAATATACTAAGTAAAGAAGATTTTAATTTTTCATTATCAAAGTATGTTCCAGGAGTAATGACTCTTATAACATCTCTTTTTACTATACCTTTTGCTTTTGAAGCATCTTCTAATTGTTCACATATTGCTACTTTGTATCCTTTTGATACCAACCTTGATATATATCCATCAGCTGAGTGATATGGAATACCACACATAGGAATATATAAGTTTTTTCCAACTTTTTTCTTTGTAAGAACTATATTTAGTTCTTTTGCACCTATTACTGCATCTTCATAAAAAAGCTCATAAAAATCGCCAAGTCTGTATAATAATAAAGAATCTTGATATTGGTTTTTTATTTTGTGGTATTGGGCTAGCATTGGAGTAGATACTTTTTCCTCTTTCACCTTAAACCTCTTTAGGTTTTGTAAACTTTGAAGCATAATAATTTATATATCAGACCAAACAAAATCAAGAAAAAGCACTAACCATAAATACACATATTAAATTTTTCAAATTTTTTTATTTTCCTGACATTATTATAATTTTATCTTCATTCTAATAAATATTAAATGTGAGGTAATAAATGGTAAAACTCATTCCAGGATTAGCTTTTACTTTTTTACTTGCTATTGTTGCTACATTTTTATCAAGTCTTCAAATTATAAAGCAGACAGTAAATTTTAGTCCTTTGATTATAGCTATCATTTTGGGAATTATTTTAGGTAATCTTATAAAGCTCCCTGAAAGCTTTAAACCAGGGATAACCTTTTCTTTGAAAAAAATTCTAAGAATTGCAATTGTTTTCCTTGGTTTTAGACTAACTATTCAAGATGTTATTTCTGTTGGCTTAGAAGGGCTTATAGTTGATACTATTATGCTTGTAGGCACATTTTTAATTGGTGTATGGGTTTCAAGGAAGTTATTTGGTTTAGATAGTCAGATGAGCTATCTTATAGCTTCTGGAAGTTCTATATGTGGAGCTTCTGCTGTCCTTGCAACAGCACCAGTAGTAAAAGCGGAAATGCATCATGCTGCTATGGCTGTAGCAACTGTAACTATTTTTGGTACTGCTGCAATGTTTTTATATCCTACCGTTTATAAAGCTGGTTTACTGTTAGACTTTAATGATATTTTGTATGGTTTGTGGACAGGAGCTACAGTTCATGAAGTTGCACAGGTTGTAGCGGCAGGGTTTGCAATTTCCTTAGATGCTGGTAATACAGCTACTATAGCTAAACTCACAAGGGTTATGATGTTAGCTCCTCTTTTAATTGCACTTAGTTTTTACCTTGCAAAAAAACATGCTACCCATGGTGCTGGAGTTACGTTAAGAGATATACCAATTCCATGGTTCGTGTTTGGGTTTATTGGTATGGTTTTATTTAATTCAACACATATTTTATCTGCTGGCATAGTATCTAAGATTAATGTAATTGATAGCTTTCTTTTGACTGTAGCAATGGGAGCTATGGGGCTTGAAACAAATGTAAATAAGATTAAGGGTGTAGGAATGAAACCTATATATGCAGCATTTATTATATTCTTGTTTCTTTTCTTTGGAGGGATAATTGTTGTAAAAGTTATTCACGAAATACTTGCATAATAAAAAATCTGGTATATATTTATGCCTGCAATTGAATATGGGGGCGATTCGGGTTCGACGGGAACGGTTACGCCAGGTAAGCAGGCCGGAGAAGGACACTCCGTAAAAAACCAACCAACAACAATTCCCGAACGCGAAATCGCTCTCGCTGCTTAATTAACGCAGCGACGTCCTCCTGAGTTTGCCCGTGGGCTCAGGAAGGGCGACAGACACACGGGATAGGAAGATACTGACCGCCCTGTAGGTATCTTCCGAAATCTTACAGGGCTGGCCTGTAGATACCCTGCCTGTGGGGTCGCTACAGGCGAGAAATCCAAACACAGGCTAAGCCTGTAGAAAGCCTGAGCAACGGCCGTTCTCGGACGGGGGTTCGATTCCCCCCGCCTCCACCAAAAATAAAAAAATTTATAAATCAAAATAATCTATTTTGTATCTTGCTCTATCACTCCAACCTTGAGATTCCCAGTATCCTTTATAATCGTAATTAACTACTTTTATTTTATTTACCCACTTTGCAGATTTATATCCCCATTTTTCAGGACATATTATCCTTACTGGGTATCCGTGGTCTAATGTTAAATCATCAAGAATTTTTCCGTCTTCATCATGATTTATAGCATAGACTACTAAAGGCTCATACTGTTTTACATATTCTAGTTCTACACTTGTATGATATCCATCTAAAGCTTTGAATACCACATCTATACTTCCTTTTTTAATCCCTGCTTTATCTAACAGATAAGATAACTTTACTCCTTTTACTCTTATTCTTCCAATCTGTGTACCACCAGGAGGATTACTTACACATTCTAAAATAACATCTCTTATATCATATGGCATGGATTTTAGTTCATCTAAAGTAATCTCTAACGGATTTTCTACATTTCCGTATATTTTTAGCCTGTATTTAGATGGATTTTCTTTTATTTTTTTTGCTTCTTTAGGAACTCCCTTTATGTCAACTATATAAAGTTCTTTTACAGGAGTGAATTTTCCTTCTGGTGGTAGAGGACTTTTTTTCTTTCCTGCTTTGAAAAAGTCTAAAATACTTGCAGCTTTTGAAATTAGTGGATATATGATAGCTAAAATGACTGCAACTAAAAAGTTTCTTCTTTTCATTTTCTTCTCCTGTATAGGTGTTTTAAAAACATAGTTGCGTAGCTTCCTTTTGGAAGTTCGAAAACAATATATCCATTTGTTATACATACAGGTTCTACTTTTATGTATGTTTTTCTATAGTCTCCTTTAATTCGCAGATTTTTCAAAATCTGTATAAAATCTTTCAGTAAAAATCCTTCTTTTTTCAGAATTTGCTTGTAATAATCTTTACTTTGCTCAAGTTCTACTTTATAACCTAGTATAGTCCAGTATTTTGGGATGTTTTTTTCTATACTATTTAAGTCTGTATGTGGAATAAAAAAATCTATGTCGTGTTCTACTATGTAGCTTCCAGAAAAAAATTCTTTTAAATAAATTTCTAAAGATTTATTCCATAAAAAGCTTAAATAAGAATCTATAAGAAAGTTTTCAAGCCAGGATAGCTGTTTTCTGGTTTTTGGCTTATCTTTTAGCTTTTTTATTATTTCCTTTCCTCTTAAATAGTTATTTTTTAATCTCTGGGTATCATAGTAATTTATAAACCAGTTTTGTAGGTATATATCCTTTTCTTTTAGTCTAATTTTAAATCTATTTCCGATTAATCTACCAAGTTTAACTTTTTTTCTAACTTTTCCTATGAATATAAGCTTGTAATACTTGTCTTTTTGAGTATTTTCTATCTTTTCTCCTATGAATTTATCAAAAGATACATACTGACGGGTTATACCTGTTTTGTCTTTTAAACCTGCATAGCTAAATCCATATTTGTCAGCAAGTTCCTGGGTGTTATAGCATTTTTTTTCAAGAAGATATAAGTAGTGTTGACCTTTTTCATCAAACGTATGGTTTGCTATTTCCTCTACAATAAAATCCTCAGGTTTTTCTTTTATATTCCAATCAAAATAAAACTTATTATCCATTTTTCTTCTTTTTAGTATCAGTTATTATTATTAATATTAATCTTTGCAAAATTTTATCAACCATTTAATATTTAAACTAGATAATTATTTTTGAGGGTTTAACTTAACATGAACAATTTAATAACTAAGATATGGCTTTTTTTACTACTATCTATTATTATAGCTTTAGGTATATTTGTGTCTGTATTCTTTTTAGTTGCTATAGTGTTTATACTTATTATTACAGTACCTTAT
>JALSSG010000120.1 GCA_026984355.1 Hydrogenothermaceae bacterium | reverse complement strand
AAATATTCCCTTATATTAGTTAAGTACATAACAAAACCTATATTTAAAATCTATTTTAGATTAGATGTAAAAGGACTAGAAAACATCCCTGATTCTCAGTTTATACTGGTGTCCAATCATCAAAGTTTTTTAGATGGATTTTTAATAGTTTCTTCCTTGCCAAACAATGTATTAGAAAATCTATATTTTTTAGCTGAAGAAAAGTTTTTTCCTCCAGAAACTATTAGAGGATTTGCTGGAAAAGTTTTCCACATATTAACTGTAAACATAAATAAAGACCTGAAATATTCTCTCCAAAAAACAGCTACACTCCTTAGAAAAGGCAAATCAGTGGTTATATTTCCAGAAGGAGCAAGAACAAGAACAGGAAAGTTATTAGAGTTTAAAAAATCTTTTGCTATATTAAGTAAAGAACTAAATATACCTGTTGTTCCTCTTACTATAAAAGGTGCTTTTGAGGCTTTTCCTATAGATTCAAAAATACCAAAACCTAAAAAAATAGAACTTATATACTCAAAACCTGTATATCCAGACGGAAAAACATATGAAGAAATAGTGCAATCAGTAAAATCAAAAATAGAAGAAAATTTATAAATGGATTATCTTCTCTAGTTTTTTACTGAATAGATTAAAAATCCATTTTGTAAAGAAAGGATTACTTAAAGGATAAGCTATATTTCTAATTTTTTGGTCTCTATCAAATTCTTTATACACAAAGTTATTAAGAAGATACGTATAGGTTTTTTCTAAATCTTTTTTATTTTTTTCTGCCTGTATTATAGAAACTCCTGCAAGCTCTCCACTTTTCTGAGCAGAATATATACCTTCACCACTTGCTGGATTTGTTATACCGCCAGCATCTCCAACAAGCAAAATATTTTTGAAAACAGGTTTTCTTATATAATTCCCAAAAGGTATAGTATGTCCCAAAATTTTATCTGGCTTATAGTCAGATATAAAATCATTAAGAAAGCTATAAAATTTTTTACTTAAATCTTTGTTTTTTGAGATAAGACCACCTATACCTAAAACAACCTGATTTTTATTTGGGAAAATCCATGAGTATCCCCAATTTACATACCCAAGTATTATGTATGGATAATCAATCTTATTCTTTAAAAATTTTCTATCTATATATATCTCAATGGCGTTTGCTAAATTTTCTTTCCACCTAAGATTTTTTATTAAACCTTGTTTTTCAGCTAATTTTCTGACTATAGAATTAACACCGTCAGCTCCTATAAGATATTTGTATCTAAAAGATTTACCAGATGAAGTTATTATAGTTTTTTTGCTAAAGTCTATATCTATAACCTTTTGATTTTCTAAAACTTTTGCTCCTTTTTCCCTTGCTTTTTCTAAAAGGAAAAAATCATAAACTTTTCTTTTTACAAACAAAAAATTGTAATCACTTTTTCCTTTAAAAATTTCTCTGGTTTTCCAGAAAATACCATACTCTTTTGTTTTGTAGTCGATAATAGAATCGTAATCAAAAATTCCAATTTTCTTTAACAAAAGTTCTGTTTTAAATGTTAAAGCTCCTCCACAGAGTTTGTCCCTTGGAAATTTAGCTTTATCTAAAATAAGAACATTAAATCCAGCTTTTGACAGAACAATACCAGCTGTAGAACCTGCAGGACCTCCACCTACAATAATAACATCATAAAACATCTTTTTTCCTCAAGGAAACATCGCCAGAATATATGCTTATTACAGAAGAATTTGTCTTTACGAGTATACCACCAGTATCATTTATACCAATCAAGGTACCTTCTAACTTCTGGTTATCATCTGTTATAACAATATTTTCACCTTTCCACAACAGGTAATTATCTATATAGTTTAATATCTTTCTTCTAAAAGGTATATCTGATAGATATTTAATATAGTTATCTTCTATAACATTTAGTAAATGTGAAAAAACTTCCTTTCTAGAAAAGATTTTCCCTGTTTCTATATACATAGAAGTGGCTATATCTTTTATGTCTTTTAGGTCTTCTTTAGTATCGTTTACATTTAATCCTATTCCTACTATAAGCCTACTTATCTTTTCAGCTTCTATCTCACTTTCTATTAAGATACCTGAGAGTTTTTTATTATTTAAATAAATATCATTAGGCCATTTGATTTTAGGGTTTAGTTTGGTAAACTTTTCAACAGTTTTTCTAACAGATAAGGGAAATATTAGAGAAAACCTCATAAGCTCGGTGATTGGAAGTTTAGGCTCTAATATAATCGAAAAATAAATTCCTTTTCCAGTTGAAACCCACTTCCTATTTTTTCTTCCTTTTCCAGCTGTTTGCTTTTCTGCAACAATTACTGTTCCTTCATGGAAAGTATTTTCTTTGGCATACCTATTAGTAGAATCTATCTCAATAAAATGAATATAATCTTTTCCTATAAAAGATGTTTTCAAAGTAGACTTTATTTCCTCTTTAATTAAAAACTGTGTACTATCTACAAGCGTATATCCTTTAGGTGTAGATAATATTTTGTATCCTAATTTGCGAAGTTTATTTATTCTTTTCCATACAGCTGTCCTTGTTATAGATAAATCAGAGGCTAACTTTTGACCAGAAATAACTTTACTTTCTATACTTTTTAAAATTTTTATATCAATATCATCTATCATTCAGCACAGATAATGTCTGCTGTGAATTTTAGTATTAATTTATCTTCAAATGTCTGAAGCTCAACACTGTAATTGCTTACTGCATAGTATTTAAATACAAGGCACGAATCTTTAGCATCTTCAATGAATTTCTCTGCTGTATCTTCATATAATGTCCCTATTAAATTAGCAATAGTTCCATACTCTTTTTTCACTGCAAGTTTGTTAAACGTAAATGCATAAATCTGAGGAAATAGCTTTACTACAGTTATAGTTGGAAAATACTGTTTTATATTGCCTTTTGTTATACCTAAAAGAGTTGAGTGAATTTTTTTATCTGG
>JALSSG010000119.1 GCA_026984355.1 Hydrogenothermaceae bacterium | reverse complement strand
TCCTATACCACCAAGTTTTGATGGTGTTCCCGGGAAATATTTGTCAATAACTTCTTTACTTATTCCTAATGCTTCAAAAAGTGCAGAACCTCTATAACTTTTTATTGTTGCTATTCCCATCTTTGACATTATCTTTAAGAGTCCTTCGTTTACAGCTTTCCTATATCTTTCTAATGCTTCTTCAAAAGAAATATCAAACTTTTTATCTTCTTCTACAAGGTTTCTAAGAATTTGAACTGTAAGGTAAGGATTAACAAGAGTTGCTCCATATCCAATTAAAAAAGCAATGCTGTGAGAGTCTCTTGCTTCTCCTGTATCTGCTACTATACTGAATTTACTTCTTTTTCCTTTCCTTCCCATGTATGCATTTACTGCTGCTACTGCAAGTCCCATTGGTATAGGAGCACCTTCTATAGATACATTTCTGTCAGTAAGAACAATGAGTTCTACTCCTTTATCTACAGCTTCTTCTACTCTTTTGCATATATCTTCCAATGCAGGTTCTAATGCTGTATCATATGGGTCAAATATTGCTGGGATTATCTGTGCTTTATCTTTATATAATTCAATAAGCTCATTCATTTCATTATCGTATATTAAAGGAGATTCAAACAAAATCTGTTTTGCATGTTGTGGAGTTTCTGTAAGGAAGTTTTCTTTCTTTCCTACATATGTATTTAAAGACATTACTTTCTTTTCTCTTATTGGGTCTATTGGAGGGTTTGTTACCTGTGCAAATCTCTGTTTGAAGTAGAAAGAAAGCATTTTAGGTCTTCTTGAGAGAACAGCTATGGGTGTATCATCTCCCATAGAGTATACAGGGTCTGATGCCTTACCTACCATTTCCTTTATAACGAGATTTATAACATCTTTATCAACACCGAAAAGTATTTCTTCTTTTACGATGTCTTTTGGTTCAATGTCAGGATAATCCTTTGCTGGTATGAATACTTTTAGATTTTCTTCTACCCATTTTTTGTATTGTTTTCCTCTAGTTATCTTTTCTATTATTTCTTCTGATTTATATATCTGACCTGTTTCAAATTCTACAGCTATTTTATCACCAGGTCCTAATCTTCCTTTTTCTATTATTTTCTCTTCTTGAAACTCTACTACTCCCACTTCCGAAGCCATAAGAACATGGTCTTCCGTAATTATATATCTTGCAGGTCTTAGACCATTTCTGTCCAGTTTTCCTCCAATTATATTTCCATCTGTAAAGGCTATAGCTGCTGGTCCGTCCCATGCTTCTAATATACATGAGAAATATGAGTAAAATGCTTTTTGCTGTGGTGATAACTCTTCATCATTTTCCCATGCCCTTGGTATGAGAGCATTTACAGCTGTTAAGATATCTTTTCCAGAATGAACTAAAAACTCAAGAACGTTATCAAGTGAAGCTGAATCACTATCTTCATCACTTACAATAGGCAGTATTTCTTCAGTTAATTCTCCCCATACCTGTCTTATATCGTCTCTTCTTGCTCTGAACCAGTTTCTGTTAGCAGAAATTGTGTTGATTTCTCCATTGTGAGCTAACATTCTAAATGGTTGGGCAAGTTTCCAGTTTGGAAATGTATTTGTTGAGTATCTCTGGTGGAAGATAGCTATACCACTTTCAAAATCACTGTCTTGAAGGTCTAAATAGAAATATCTAAGTCTTGGAGCTGTAATCATACCTTTGTATACTATGGTTTTGTTAGATAAAGAAGGAATATAGAAATCTTTGTAATCCTGTATATTTGCTAATTTTTCTAATCTTTTCCTGAGAATGAACAGTTCTTTTTCAAAGTTTTCTACATTTATTCCTTCTTTTGATATAAATCCCTGTACTATTGTTGGTTCTGTTTTCTGGGCTATTACACCAAGTTCATTTCTATCTATAGGTACTTCTCTCCATCCTATAAATTTAAATTTTTCATTTATGATTTTTTCTATTTCTACTTTTAACTCTTTTTCTTTTCCTTTAGGAAGAAAAAACATTCCTACTGCAAAGTCTTCAGGTTTAGGAATACTAATTCCTTGTTTGGAAAGTTCTCTTGAGAAGAGTTTATATGGTATATGTGTTAAAATACCAGCTCCATCTCCAGTTTTACCATCTGCACTTACAGCACCCCTATGGTCAAGATTTGCAAGGGCATCTAAGGCATCACAGACTAATTTATGGGTTTTTTCTTTTTTTGTATTAATAAGAAAACCTACACCACATGCATCTTTTTCATTGTTAATATACAACCTTAAACTCCTTTAAATGTTATTAGGGGCTAAATACATATTATATAATAATTTAGGAAATGTTAGGTTTATAATGTAGGTAGTATTGATTTTTTGTTAAACTTTTAAGATAGTTTTTATCTTTTCTATAGCTATGTTTTTTAGTTGGGATACTCTTGACATAGATATATTTAGTTCTTTTGAGATGTATTTTAGGTCTCTTTCTTCAAAGAAAATCATCTGAAGTATAGCTTTTTCTTTATCACTTAGTTTTTCCATGGCTTTTAAAACTTTTTCTTTTAGGTCTTGTTTAATGGCGTAGTCTTCTGGTGATATTTTGTTTGATACTAATATGTCAACAAGTTTTAGATTTGGGTCTTTGTCATAGATGGCTTTTTCTATAGATACCATTACAGCTGTATTGGATAAAGGTATACTTAATTCATCTGTATTTTCTTGTTCTTTTTTTATCTTATCTTTTACTGAGCGAGGAACTACTTCAAGACTTCTTAAGAAATCTAATATTTCTCCTCTTATTTTTATATAAGCATATGTAGAGAATTTTGCTTTCCTCTCGTCATATTTATCTATAGCTTTCATAAGTCCTATAATTCCTGTATTTACAAGGTCATCAAATTCTATATCACAGTCTGGTAGTTTGTGGTAGATTTTGGCTGCTACTTTTTTTACAAGAGGTAAATGTTCAAGAACTATTTCCTCTTTTCTCTTCTGTGTTAATCTTGTGCTCATCTTATACTCTTTGTTTTAGAAAGCTTAATACCTTGTCCCAGAAATTTTGATTTTTTTCTTTAATAGGCTCTCCTACTTCTTTTGCTGCTATATTTTTAAGGTCTACTGTGTAAGGGTCTGATGGATAAATTTCTGCAACTAACTTTTTTTCTTTTACACATTTTTCTAAGTTTTCTGAGAATGATAACCTTCCTGCAAGCTCTAGGTTAAGGTCTAAGAATTTATTTGTAGAAAAGTTTAGTTTGTCAAAAACTTCTTTTTCCTCAAACTTTCTTTTACACATATTTACAATGATTTTAAATCTTGAATAGCCGTAGATTTTGTATAGTGATTTTATAAGTGCGTATGAATCCATGATTGATGTAGGTTCTGGTGTAGTAAGTATATATGAGGTATTAGAAGCTCTAAGAAAACTAATTACCTTTTCTCCTATACCGGGAGAATTATCTATTATTATGTAATCGTATGTTTGAGATAATTTATTTAACTGGAAGATTAATTTGTGAATTCTAAAATCATCAAGCTCTGCTATGCTGTCTATACCAGAAAACCCAAAAAGTGTATCAAATCCTTTTATGTTAACGATTAGGTTTTCTATGTTTTCTCCATTTAAAAGCCTTTTTATATTTTTTTTCAGGTCAGAATTAAGAAGTATATGAACATTTGCCATTCCAATGTCTGCATCTATCAAAAGTACTTTTTTTCTAAAATTATTAGCCAGTACATATGCAAAATTAACTGCAAAGTTTGTTTTACCTACACCACCTTTTCCACTGGCTATAGAAATAAACTTGCTGTTTACAAATTTATCTTCTTTTCCTATAAGTTCTCTAAGTCCCTGAATTTGTTCTTCCATCACTCACCTAATATATACTCTGTTAAGTTTTCAGGGTTTAATACTTTTATATCTTCTGGCACTCTTTGTCCTGTACTTAGATAAGAAAGAGGTAATTTTGTTTTAAATGGTAAATTTAGAAGTATTCCTGGAGTTTTTGTCTCATCTACTTTTGTAAATAAAAGAGAGTTTATTGAGAAAAATGCTCTATATCTATTGACTATTTCTAAAGCTTCTTTGTATTTGTAATTACAGCTTAAGACAAGTACAACATCCATCCAGTCTGTACCACCGCTAAGTATTTCTTTTATTTCTCCAAGTCGCCAGTAATCGTAATGACTTCTTCCTACTGTATCTATCAAAATTATGTCCATGTTTGAAAGCTCAAGGAGTGTTTTCTTTAGATTTTTTGAATCTGTAATTGTGTAAAAAGGAATGTTTAAAATACTTGAGTATGCTCTTGCCTGTTGTACGGCTCCTACTTTAAATGTATCTGTACTTATGACTCCTACTTTGAGGTCTTTGTTTATTATTAGTTCTGATGCTATTTTGAAAAGATTTGTTGTTTTTCCTACTCCAGTGGGTCCTACAAATGTGATAACCTTTAGTTGATTTTCCGCTTTGTTAAAACTACCTGTGAAGCTTATTTTTTCTTTTATACCTTTATATACAGCTTCTTTAAATGTTGGAGTTGTTAAATCCATTTTACTGCTGTCTAAATCAAGACCGCAGGAGACTTTTACGATTTCTTTTGCCACTTCTGGTTCTACTTCTCTTTCTACTAGAAACTTTATCAGGTCTATCGCTTCTCCTGTAAATTCTTTTAAAATCTCATTTATCTGTTCGCTACATACACCGTCAGAACTAACTTTTATAGAAGGTGGTGTTGTTATGTTTTGAAGTTTTTTATCTATTAAGAGTTCTATTTTTTCTAAAAGCTTTTCGTAGTCTATGTTTTCTTTGTTTTTTTCTTCATATTCTGGTTCTTCATCTTCATTTAGATTTGTTAAGGAGTATGTGTTTGGTTCTTCTATAGTCTCTTCTTCTATATTGCTGTATAGTTCTTCAAGATGGCTTTCGAATTTTGGTGTATCTTCTTCAGTTTGTTCAATAAATACTTTGTATTTTTTTCTTTTCCTAAATGGTATCCATGATTTTTCATCTACTATTTCATAATGAAGAACCTTTATATTTTCTCCAAGTTCTGTTTTTGCTTTTTGTATTGCTTCTTCTAAAGTCTGTCCTTCATAAATGTTTATCACCATCAACATCCACCACTTCTATAATGTTTACTTTAGTTTTCGGTTCTATCTCTGAATAAGATAAGACAGAAAAGTTTGATAAATATGGTTGTATTATCTGTCTTACAAATCTTCTAATTGCTGGAGATGTAAGTAGTACAGGGTTTGCCTGATTTATTAAAAATTTTTCTATATGTTTTGTAAGGTTTGTTATAAGTTTTTGAACAAATATAGGGTCTAAAGGTGGTAGATTTCCATCATTTTCTTTTACTTTTTCTAGTATATAATTTTCTACTGTAGGTGAAAGACTTACAGCGTGCAATGTTCCATCTTTTACATACAGGCTTGTTATAAGTCTGGATAGAGACTGTCTTACAAATTCTGTAAGTATATCTGGGTCATTAGTTTTAGTTATATTATCTGATAGACTTTCTATTATGGTTAGCAGGTCTTTAATAGGTATACCTTCTTTTAGTAGATTTTGTAATACTCTATGTACAATATTTAGAGGAACCTGTTCAGGTACTATTTCTTTTACCACAGGATATTTTTCTGCTATTTTATCTATCAGTTTTTTTGTTTCTTCTCTTCCAAGTATCTCATGAGCATGTCTTTTTATTGTTTCTGATAAGTGAGTTATGATAACGGTAGGAATATCTACAATAGTGTATCCAAGCATTTTTGCTCTGTCTTTTTGTGATTCATCTATCCAGTAAGCATTAAGTCCAAATGTAGGTTCTTTAGTAGGTTGTCCTTCTATTTTTCCTCTGGTAGTTCCTGTATCTATAGCAAGCAGTTTTCCTGGTTGGACTTCTGCTCTGGCTATTTCTATATCTTTTAGGAGAATTCTATATTCTCCTGGTTTTAGTTCTAAATTATCTTTTATATGTATAAGTGGAATAATAATTCCTAATTCTTTTGTTAGCTGTTTTCTAAGGGCTTTTATTCTTTTTACTATTTCTCCGTTTTGGCTTTCGTCTACATATGGAATTAGAGCATATCCTATCTCAAGAGCTAAAGGTTCTGGTTGTGTTATAAAATCTTCTGGTTTTTCTTCTTTTTCTTCTGCTTGCTTTATCATTTCTTTAGCTTTTTCTTCTGCCTGTTGTTTTTGTTTTTCTTTTATGGAGATTTCTACCATATATGCGGTAAGGGCTAATAATGTTCCAAGCAAGAAAAATGGTATAGTAGGCATTCCGGGAATAATTCCCATAACAAATAAAGCTCCTGAAGCCATAAGTAAAGCCTTAGGATATCCTGTTAGCTGTTTAAATATTTCGTGTCCTAAATCTGTTTCTGAAACTGCTCTTGTTACCATAAGTCCTGCAGCTGTGGAGGTAAGAAGTGCTGGTATTTGACTTACAAGCCCATCACCAATAGTTAAAATGGTAAAGTTTTGTAAAGCTGTTTCAAGAGACATATTATGTTGAAGCATACCTATGGTTATACCACCGATAATGTTAACAAGTGTGATAATAATTCCGGCTATTGCATCTCCTCTTATAAATTTACTTGCACCATCCATGGCTCCATAAAAATCTGCCTCTTTGGCTATTTCCTGTCTTCTCTTTTGAGCTTCTTTTTCATCAATAAGTCCAGCGTTAAGGTCAGCATCAATTGCCATTTGTTTCCCTGGCAGTGCATCAAGAGTAAACCTTGCTGCTACTTCTGAAATTCTTTCTGTGCCTTTAGTTATAACTATAAAGTTTATTGTAACGAGGATTATAAAAACTATAATTCCTACTATATAACTTCCTCCTACTACAAATTCTCCAAAAGATTGAATTACTTGACCTGCTGCATCTGGTCCTTCGTGTCCGTGTAGTAATATCCTTCTTGTTGATGCAACATTTAAAGAAAGTCTAAATAATGTTGCTAAAAGTAATAAAGAAGGAAATGAACTAAGCTCAAGAGGATTGCCTATATATATTGTTGCCATAAGTATAACAAGAGAAAAGGTTATACTTGATGTAAGAAGAATATCCAGTAAAAATGGTGGGACTGGTAAAACCATAGAACCGAGTATCGCAAGGATAAGAACTACCATTAATGCATCAGCATATTTTTGAAAACGGGTAAAAAACAGGGAAAGTGTTTCCTGCATTATTCTTTCCTGTATACTTTTGATGCTTGAAGCTGGTTTAATCCCTGTAGAAGATACTCTTTTAATCCAAGCTGGTCTGATTCTGCTATTGTTTGTGCAATCTGCATATCAAACATATCAAGATACATTTTTGAAGAAAAAGATGTGTTAAATAATCCATCTGGTATAGATTTCCTTAACTCTTTTAAGATTGTTTTTATAAAGTAAGCTTCGAATGATTTTACTGCTTCTTCTGGTGTTTTTATATTATTTAGATTCTGAATATCCCAGTAAGGAACTACAGGTTTTACTCTTTCCATGTTATCCTCCCTACATTACTACTATTTTTGCGTGTAGTTTTCCTGCATTCTTTATAGCTTGTATTATTGCAATTAGGTCTCTTGGTGATATACCAAGGTCATTTAATACTTTTACAAGGTCTTTTAATCTTGGAGAGTCTATAGAAAAAATCCTACCACTTTCTTCTACTACTTTAGTTTGAACTTGCTGTGTTATTACTGTTTGTCCCTGAGATAAAGGAGGTGGTTGAGATATTATAGGTGTTTTTTCTACAGCTACATATATATTTCCATGGGATACATATACAGGAGCGTCAATCTTTATATCTCCACTCATTATAACTGTTCCTGTTCTTTCATATATTACTACTACTGGCTCACTATCTGTTTTTATCTTTATGTTCATTACTTTGGCTAAAAATGATACAGGTTCTTCATTTTCTGGTATGTTTAGTTCTATTGTTGATGTGTCTAAAGCCTTTGCTAATTTTTTTCCAAATGTTTTGTTTATAGCTTCTTCTATAGAGAATGCTTTAGAAAAGTCTGGATGTTTTAGTGTAAGCTTTATTTTTTTTATATTTTTTATACTAAATGGTAAATCTCTTTCTATAATTCCACCATTTATTATTACTCCTGTTGTAGAAAAGTTTTTCTGTACTTTTCCACCTTTGTTTGATACAGTAAATCCTCCTCCTGTTGACACTGTTCCCTGTGCAAATGCGTAAACTTTACCATCAGGGCCAAAGAGAGGAGTTCTTATTAAAACTCCATTTCCTATGTCTTTAGCATCACCAAGGGAAGCAACTGTAACATCAAATTTCATACCGGATTTTGCAAATGGAGGCATGTTAGCAGTTACTATAACTGCAGCTGCGTTTCTTGTTCTTACTAGATTTGGGTCTATAAAAATGCCCATTTTTCTGAGCATATTAGCAATACTAATCAGTGTAAATCTACTTGTTGTTCCATCACCAGTGCCGTTTAGTCCTACAACTATTCCATATCCAGTAAGATAGTTTGTCCTTACTCCTTCTACATTGACTTCTGTTCCTATTTTTGTTTCTTTAGGAAATACAAATTGTGTGAGAGATAGTATTAAAAAACCTATTAAAAAGGCCATATTTTTGTTAAAAATTTTGCTAACCATCCTGGCTCCTGACTATCTGTGATGTATCCTTTTCCGTTGTATTCTACATACATGTCTGAAATCTGAGTAGATAAAACAGAATTATCCTGTTGAATGTATGTAGGTTTTACAATTCCAGATATTACCAACTCTTGTGTATCATCATTTATTTTTATTGTTTTTTTCCCAACTATATATAGATTACCGTTCTCATATACTTTTACTACTCTAGCTGTGATTGTTGCTATCAGCTTTGCTTTTCTACTTGTATCTCCTGTTCCTTTAAAGTTTTGTCCAGATGAAGCCTTTACAGATGCTATAGGTGTTTGTTTTGGGATAGATTTACCAAGAATATTTACAGCAGGAAAATCTAAACCAAGATTAGATTGTTCTTGTGTTTTTGTAGCTGCACTTCCAGAACCTACAACATTTTCTACAACTTTTATAGTAAGTATATCTCCTACTTTTAGGGCTTTATCATCGTTAAACAGGTTATTAGGATTTCCTGTAAATAAAGAACCTGGCGGTTTTTCTTCTGGTACTGTTATCATTTGAGGTGGTTGAGGTTTATACTGATGTGTAGAAACATAGTTTGGTTTCTGGGCACATCCTGTTAGAAAAATAAATATTCCTACTAAAATCAATTTCCTATAAATAAGACGGTTTTTCTGTCTATTACTTTGCATTTTATCTTTTTCCCTGATGATATATTTTTAACTTTTATTATCTGTCCTTTTTCTCCATTTTCTAAAGCCTGTCCTATAAGCTCTACTCTTATCACTTTGTTGCTGTAAATTACCTTAACTTTGTCATTTTTCTTTACTAAAAAATCCGGCTTTAAATAATACTTTTTAATAGGACTGTTTGCCTTTATATTCACTTTTGCAATTTTTCCAACAGCCTGTTTTATATTTTCGATAAATTCATCCCGAACATTAGACATTTTTATAAGTTTTATATCTTCCTGTGAGATTTTTTTCCCTTTTGGTATATATTTGTTCGCTATTACCACAGTTTTAACAGTAGAGTATTGTACAGAAATAGGTAGTTTTATGCTTTTTTGGTTAAAGGAAACTATATAATCAAGGTATATGTAATTTCCTGTTTTAGAGCGAATATGTATGTTGGTTTTGTATTTAGATGGTACAAATAGTTTTCTTGATGTTATGTTTATGGATTGGATTTTTATATTCTGCACGTGTTTTTTTAAGAATGATGTAATATCTTTCTTTACTTTATCTAAAGGTAATTCTCTAAAGTCAGACAAAACTAGTGTTTTATTCCCAGTTATTCTTATTGAGGAAAGGTCTAAATGATAATTTTTTAGTTTTTCTATAATCTGTTTTTTTGTTATGAGTTTTGTTTTTTGTGGTGGTGGTGATTTATCTATTACTATATTTTGTAAGAATTGTTTAAAATCTTGGTTTTTAGCCTGTATGTAAGAGATATCCTTTAGATAAATGTTCTGGGTTTCTACTTTTGAGAACTGTTTTAATTTTATGTTTACTGCAAACCCATTAAAAAAAAGGAAAAGGAGAGAAAGGAGGATAACCTTGGTTTTATGATTTAAGAGTTCCAACAGTTCTAAGCATTTCATCTGCTGTTATTATTCCCTTAGAATTTATTTCGTACGCTCGCTGGGCTACTATTAGATTGACCATTTCTTCTACTATGTTTACGTTAGATGCTTCCAAAAATCCCTGTGCTATTTTTCCAAATCCATCTGTGTTTGGGTCTCCTTCTATAGGTTCTCCAGATGCATCTGTATATAGATAAAGATTTTGTCCGATAGATTTTAGTCCTGCTGGGTTAATGAATTTATAGAGTTTTATATCGGCAAGCTCTTCTGTTGTTTGTTGTCCACCTTCATTTCTAACAAGAAAAACTTTTCCATTTGGGCTTATTGAGATACTTACAAGGGTTTCTGGGGCACTGATTTGTATATTTGGACTTAGCCTGTATCCTTCTGATGTTACTAAAAATCCTTCATTATCTATATGAAAACTTCCTGCTCTTGTGTATGCCTCTCCTCCATTTGGAAGCTCAATTCTAAAGTATCCATCTCCCTGTATTGCAAGGTCTAAATTCCTGTCTGTTTTTATCAAACTTCCCTGTGAATGTATTTTTGAAACATCAGATAGCTTTACTCCTAAACCTATCTGAATACCTGAAGGGACTCTATTTTGGTTTGAACTCATAACTCCAGGGTCTCTGATAGTCTGGTATATAAGGTCTTCAAAATTTGCTCTACTTCTTTTAAATCCTGTTGTGTTAACATTTGCTATGTTGTTAGATATCACATCAAGGTTTATCTGTTGTGCTTCCATACCTGATGCTGAAGTCCATAATGCTCTAATCATTTTTATATCCTCCTTATGCTCTTCCTATTTCATGGGTTTTTTGCTCTAACTGGTCTAAAGCTCTAATCAAGTTTCCATATATGTCAAATCTTCTATTTGCTTCTATCAGATTTATCATCTCTTTTATACCGTTTACATTAGAATTTTCTAAAAACCCCTGGTGTATCTGGTAGTTTGAAGCTATCTGATTTCCTGCTGGTGTGTAGTAGGAATTACCTACAGGTTTAACAGACTGGTAGTTAGTAATTTTAAGTTTTGCTATCTGGTTGTTTCCCTGATGTACTGTACCATCCTTTAGCACTATAAGGTCTTTAGATGAATCTATTGTTATAGGATTGTTATTTTCATCTAAAACTATGTTTCCATTCTGGTCTATAAGTGTTCCTGTTTTGTCTATAAAAAAGTGTCCATTTCTTGTTAAAAAAATATTACCTGCTTTATCCTGTACTGTGAAAAATCCTTCTCCAGTTATTGCAAAATCTAACTTTCTCTTGGTTTCTTTTAATGTACCTTGATTTAGAATGACAGGATTATCATTAAACCTTGCAAATGTAAATAACTCTTTTGATTTTCCCGGATTATTTGGTATATTCTGGCTCATCTCTCTTAATATAAGTTTTTTAAAACCGGGAGTATTAATATTTGCAAGATTGTTTGATACAGTATCTAACATATCTTTCGCTCTTTCTGAACCAGACGCCAGTATATATATTGGTTGGAAATTTATTCCCATCTTTTACCTCATTTAAAGTAGCTCATCTAAAAGTTTTAGTCTTTCTTGTGGTGTTATTATGTTTGTTATTTTTATTCCAAAGTGATTTTTTACTGTATAAAGCTCTCCCTGTGCTATAAGTTTTCCATTTACTTTAAGGTCTACTGGCTGGTTTATAAATTTATCCAGTTCTACAACAGAGTTTGGATTTAACTTTAGTATCTCTTCAAGAGGCATTTTCGTACTTCCAATCTCTACAGAAATCTCTAGAGGAATATCCATTAAGAATACGAGTTTTTCTTCTGTTGATAAAACAGATGTAGATAGGTTTTTTTCTTCTTGGTTTGAGTATTCTTTAGTTTCTTGCTGTGATAAAGCCTGTTCCCATTGAGCTGCTAAATCTTCTTGATTTTCCTGTGTATCTGTTTGTGCTTCTTCTTCCTGTACCATCTGCTCCCACTGAGCTGCCAAGTCTTCTTGTGAGACTTCTTCTTGTTCTTCTTGGTGTTCTTGCTCCATATTTTCCTGTTTATTTTTTTCTTCTTCACTCATCTTTCTTTTCTATCCTGCTTTTTATAAGTGCTGCATATTTTTCTTTTATCTTTCCTAATTTACATGCAAACTTTGGTGCATTTTCAACAAATAAAATCAAATTATCTTCTTTATCTACCTTAAGGTCTAATTGAGTTCCTACATCCCACTGCAGAATATCTTTTACCTTAAAACTTTTTCGGCAAAGTTCTAAATGAAGTTTAGCCTCAAGTACAGATATTTTATTTAAAAGTTTTTCTTTCCATTCATCATCTTCTTCTACAGAAAATTCTGAGTGGATTATGTCCTTTATAGGAAGGAACATTCCATGAGGGAAACAAAAATATAAAGGAGCCTCATATCCATCAATATCTACCATTATCTCAACTATTATTACTTTTTCATTTCCTGCGACGATTTTTGCAAGGTTTGGATTTAGTTCTATAGATTTTGTTTCTATACTTACTGGATAAAGTGTTTCCCACGTTTCTTCAAACGTCTCTAGTATCTTTTCAATAAAATCATTAACTACATGCATTTCTAGTTTTGTAAATTCTCTTCCTTCTACTTTAAAAGGTTTAGCTGGTCCCCCAAAAAGAACACTGATAATGGTAAAAACAAGCCTGGAATCAAGTACTAAAAGAGCACTGTCTTTAAGTGGCTTCATATTAAAAATCACGTATGCTGATGGTAAGGGAATTTTTGACATAAATGAGTTAAATCTTGTTATATATATATCTTCCTTTGATACCATATTAATCTGTGCTACTAATTTCCTTGCTTCTTCTCTAAATGTCTTAACCCATCTTTCATATATAAGGTCTAATCCCGGAAGACTTCCTTTTTTTACACTTTCTATCTGTGAAAAATCAAAGGGCTCTATATCCTTTTTCTCTTTTTCCTCTTTCTTTTCTCCACCTAAAAGAGCGTCTATCTCTTCCTGAGATAAAAATTCTTCACTCATAACCTCTTACCTTTATAGGTATTCTTCTCCAGCACCATACTCTATAACACCTGTTTCAATAAGTTCTTTTATCTTAGCAATAACTTTTTTCCTTGCATTTTCCACATCGGATTTTTTAACAGGTCCAAGAACCTCCATGTCTTCCATAAACATCTGTGCAGCTCTTTTAGACATATTTGACAGGAATTTGTCAATAATTTCTTGAGGAGCTCCCTTAAGAGCAAGGAGAAGGTCATTTTTATCAACGTTTTTAAGAATTTCAATAATAGCTCTGTTGTCAAGTTTAACAATATCTTCAAATTTAAACATTTTTTCTTCTATAGTGTCAGCTAATACTTTGTCTTCTTTTCTGATTTCTTCTAATATTTCTACTTGCATATCTTTTGGTAAAGCGTTTACTATTTCTGCTGCGATATCTATACCGCTTAGAGTTTCACCTTTACCTGCTCCAAGTGTA
>JALSSG010000118.1 GCA_026984355.1 Hydrogenothermaceae bacterium | reverse complement strand
GAACATGCACCTTTAGAAAAATCAGATAAAATCCCATCTGTAATAATGCTTGTAGGTCTTCAAGGAACAGGTAAGACTACAACAGCTGGTAAACTTGCTAAATATCTAAAATCCAAAGGATACACTGTAGCTGTAGCATCTACAGACGTAAGAAGACCAGCTGCTATGAAACAGCTGTGTACACTGGCACAATCCATAGATGTTAAGTGTTATGCAGATGAATATCAAAAAGATGCAGTTAAACTAGCTGAAAACTTTGTAAGAAAAGCAAAAGAAGAAGGAATATCCTATCTTATCCTGGACACAGCAGGAAGGCTCCATATAGATGAAGAGCTTATGGATGAATTAGTAAAAATAAAAGAAAAAGTAAATCCAGTAGAGATTTTATATGTAGCTGATGCTATGCAAGGTCAAGATGCAATAAATACTGCACAAACATATCACCAAAAGGTAGGTTTAACAGGAGTAATTTTAACAAAATTAGATGGTGATGCAAAAGGAGGAATAGCTCTTTCTGTTAGAAAAGTTTTAGGAGTACCTATCAAATTTATAGGAACTGGTGAAAAAATAGAAGATTTTCAACCATTTTATCCAGATAGAATAGCACAAAGAATATTAGGTCTTGGAGATATTCAATCTTTAATCGAAAAAATGCAGGCAGCTATAGACGAAGATAAAGCAGAACAGATGGCAAAAAGAGTACTGAATGCAGAATTTACCCTTGAGGATTTAAGAGAGCAAATAAGAATGATAAGAAATTTAGGTCCAATAGAAAATATATTAAAGATGATTCCTGGTTTAGGTAGTAAATTAAAACATTTTAAAGTAGATGAAAAACGATTTGTAAAAATAGAAGCGATAATAAACTCTATGACACCAGAAGAAAGACAAAACCCCCACATAATAAACGGTAGTAGAAAAAGAAGAATAGCAAGAGGTAGTGGTACAACTATTATGGACGTAAATCAAGTATTAAAACAGTATAAAGAAATGAAAAAAATGATGAAAAAAATGAAAAAATCTGGTAAAATGAAACTTCCGTTTAATCTACCTATGTAAAGGAGGTATAAATTTGGCAGTACGTATCAGACTTCAAAGACACGGTAGGAAAAAGCATCCAGTGTTCAAAATGGTTGTTGTGGACAGCAGAAAACCAAGGGAAAGTGATTATATCGACTATATAGGAACTTATGACCCTATCTTAAAAACAGGAAATATAAATGTAGAAAAAGCAAAGCAGTGGATTTTAAAAGGAGCTCAACCAAGTGATAGAGCTTTGAAAATTCTAAAAGACTTTGGACTTGAAGAAACTGTGGTGAAAAAATAACTACTGGAGGTGAAGGTAGATGAGCAAAATGCAAGAACTAGTAGAGTTCATAGCAAAATCTCTCGTTGACCATCCTGACAAGGTTGAGGTAAGAGAGATTGAAGGAGAAAAAACTACGGTTATTGAGCTAAAAGTAGCTCCAGAAGACCTTGGTAAAGTAATTGGAAGACAAGGTAGAACTGCCAGAGCTATAAGAACTTTGCTTGCAGCTGTTGCAAGAAAAATGAATAAAAGAGCAGTTCTTGAGATATTAGAATAACTGTTATATCCCCCAACTGAGTTTGGGGGTTTTCATAATAAATGAACATATTTTTATCTATAATCTCAGGATTATTAATTTCTCTCTCATTTCCTAATTTTTTTATTCCTTTCATTTTTATAATAGGATTTCTTATACTTCTTTACCTTCTTACAAAATCCTCTTTAAAACTTTACTTTTTATATTCATTTTTATCAGGATTTTCATTTTCTCTTTTATCTTTTTATTGGGTAAATAATGCAATTATCCATTATGGAAATGTTAATCCAGCTGTTTCCATTTTACTTTTTATTTTACTATCCACAGCATTTTCCCTTATTCAGTTTGTAATACCTTTATCAATAACAAAGATTTTATATGATAGATACTCATACTTTGGGATACTATCATTACCATTTTTATGGGTATGGATTGAGCTACTGAGAGAATTTTTTCCTTTCTCAGGTTTTCCATGGAACTTAGCTGGATATATGATTTCATATATAAATCCTCTGGCGCAGATAGCTGAATTTGTAGGTATATATGGACTTTCTCTTTTAACTTTATTTTTGCCAGTTTCTATATTCCTGTTTTTTTCTAAAAAGTCCATATTTTATACAGCTTTGATTACGTTAGTATGCCTAATACTAATATTTAGTGGTATATACGGCTATATAAAGATAAAAAATTTCGTTCCATCAGGAGAAAAATATAAAATAGCAATTCTTCAAGGAAATATTCCTGAAGAAATGAAACAAGATATAAAACAAAAAGAAAAAGTTCTTGATATTTATCTATCACTTTTTAAAAAAGCTGCGAAAGAAAATCCAGACCTTATAGTTTTTCCTGAATCTGCACTGCCATTTCCACCACTTTCTACAAACAACCCTCTAAAAAATAAATTCTTTAATGAAATAAAGGATATTAAAGTAGCATTTCTTGGAGGATACGATAACTACTTTACTTTAAATGGAAAGTTTTATCTATACAACTCTATATTCTTATACAATGAAGAACATTATTCTGTATATTTTTACAACAAAATAAAACTAGTTCCATTTGGAGAATATGTACCTGAAATTTTTTCCCCATTTAAAAAACTTTTCCCTTATCTTGAAGGTTATGATTTTCTGCCTGGTAAGGAAATAACTACTTTAAACTACAAAAAAATGAGAATTATACCTTTGATATGTTTTGAATCTATATTTTCCATATTCGTTGGAAATTTTGTCAAAAAGGGAGGAAATATTATAGTTAACATAACAAACGATGCATGGTTTGGAAAAACATCTGCTCCATTCCAACATTTTGAAATGGCAAGAGTCAGAGCCATAGAATACAGGCTGTATCTTGTAAGAGCTGCAAATACTGGTATATCAGCTATAGTTAATCCTGTTGGGCAAATAGAAAAAAGCTTAGGACTTTTCAAAAGAGGATATATAATATCTGATGTATTTGTAAATCCTTATCAAGAACCAACCTTCTACCTAAGATACAGGAAAATACTACTTTTAATTTTGTTTGTATTAACGTTGATAGTTATATTCTTTAAAGAAAAAGATGCTTTAACTAAGTCTAAAAACAGCTAAGTATATAATCACTTTTGTACACAGGCTTAACTATTATTTCTCTTTTGTTTTCATCTAAAAGTATAATTTCAATTTCTATAACAGGAAAATCATACTGTGTATAATCTTCTTTAGGCCATTCTACTGCAACTATTCCATTTCCTACAATATCAGTAATATCAAAAAAGTCTAATCTATATAAATCAAGGTGATAAACAGTTCCTTTTTTTGTATCGTATTCATTCATAAGAGTAAAGGTAGGAGAACTCACCTCATTTTCATCACCACCAAGAGCTTTCACAAGAGCTTTTACGGAAGCAGTTTTTCCTGCACCTAAGTTTCCTTTAAGAAGAATTATCTCATCTCCTTTAAGACATTTTGAGAGATTATTAAAAAACTGTTGAAGCTGATTTAACGAATTTATCACTAATTTTTTTTCCAATGTTAAACCGACGTAGAAACAAAATTTTCTATCTTATCTAAAATATTCTTTATTTTATCAGTTTGAGTTTTATAACTTATACGGTTAACTATTAACTTTGCTGTTGAAGGGCGAATAGTATCTATTACAACAAGACCGTTTTCTCTTAAAGTCCTACCTGTTTCTACAATATCTACAATAAATTCAGAAAGACCAAGTATAGGAGCAAGTTCTACCGAACCGTATAACTCAACTATCTGCACATTAATACCTTTTTCTTTAAAAAATTTTTCTGTTATTTTAGGATACTTTGTTGATATTCTAAGTGTAGATGGATTAGAAAAATATTTTCCTTTATCCTCTGGTTTACCAGCAACTACTATATTACAAAAACCAATTCCTAAATCCAAAGGCTTATAAACATCTGGATTTTTCTCTAAAAGTACATCATCTCCAGCTACCCCTATATCAGCAATACCATATTCTACGTATGTAGGTACATCTTTTGCTCTAACTAATAAAAATCTAAAATCATCATTTTCTACTATAAGCTTTCTTGACTGAGGTTTTATCTTATCTTTTAACAGACCTGAAGATACAAATATATCTATCGTTTGTTCAAAAAGGCGACCTTTTGGAAGTGCTACAGTGATTTTGCTCATCTATTACCTTTAACAAAAGGAATGCTTATCCAAAGTTCTTCTCTTTCTCCATTTCTCTTTAGCTCAACATCTATTTTTCCAGAATCAAACTGAGGATATTTAGAAAAAAGAGATATAAGGTCATCTTTTAATATTTCAGTAAAATTTGGAGGTAAATTTTTCCTCTCTATACTTAATACCATCATTAGCCTTTCTTTTGCCGTATTAGCAGAACTTTTTCTTTTAAAAATATCTAAAATAGACATTTTTACCTCCCAAATAATCTTGAGAAAAATCCTTTTTTCTCTTCAAGCTCGTTAAACGGAACATCAAAACCTTCTAACCTTTTTGCTACATTCATAAGTGCCCTTCCTGCAGGTGAATCTTCCTCAAAAACTATAGGCTCTCCCTTGTTTGTATAATCAACCATTTTTTCCTCATCAGGAATAATACCTATCTTTGGTATGTGTAAAATTTCCTCAACATCTTCTACAGAAAGCATTTCACCTTTTTTTACCTGATGAAGTCTAATCCTATTAATAACCAGTTTGATATCTTCTTTTTCCATAGCTTCTAAAAGACCTATAATCCTATCTGCATCTCTAACAGAAGATACTTCAGGATTTACAACTACAAGAGCTTCTTTTGCTGGAGTAGCTGCTGTTTTAAATCCACTTTCAATGCCTGCTGGAGAATCAAGTAAAATATAATCAAAATCTTCCTCTACTACATTTACGATTTCTTGTAATTGTTCTGGTTGAACAGCTTCTTTTGTTTTTGTCTGTGCCGCAGGAAGTAAATAAAGAGGAAGACCTCTTTTATCTTTTACAAATGCTTTTTCAGGAGGAACATTACCTTCGACAACATCTACAATATCATAAACAATCCTGTTTTCTAGTCCAAGTATCATATCAAGATTTCTAAGTCCAATATCTGTATCTATTGCAAGAACCTTTTTCCCAAGCATCGCAAGTGCAGTACCTATATTAGCTGTTACTGTTGTTTTTCCTACACCACCTTTTCCTGATGTTATAACTATAATTCTTGCCATGACCCATATCTCCAAGGTTATATTTTTTCTATAAAAATCTGATTATTTTCTATAAAAGCTTTTTCAGGATATTCAGGCTCTCCTAAAGGTTCATCTGGAGACCTTGTTATACAGCTTGCTATTCTAAGCTGTTGAGGCTTTAGTTTTAAAGCCATTACAACAGCTGTTTCATCTCCATTAGCTCCAGCATGAACTATCCCTCTTAATGTTCCCATAACAATAATATTTCCTGAAGCTATAACATACGCATCTGGATTTACATCACCAATAATCAGAACATCACCATCATATTCTATTCTCTGTCCACTTCTAACTGTTTTGTTTATTATTTTTAAACTCTTTTTTTCTTTTAGGTTATTCGAATTAGATAGCTGTCTGTATGCAAGAATTCCTGTATTATGCTTTTTTAAAAGTTCTTCAATTTTTTCTTTTTCTTCCTTTGATAAAGCTTTATTATGTTCTATAATAGCTAAGGAACCTTTAAAAAAAGCAGAGCTTAGCTTCTTTTCTAGCTCTTTTATGGATTTTTCAAAGTTTTTATTTTCAGGAATTCTTATAACCAGGGCAGGTACTGTAATACCTTTAATTTCAATACTCATTTTATTCTCTTTTCTTTGTTAAACCTCTCTTAATTTATTATAATTTAATTTACTTTTATTTTCACTATTTCGGAGGTTTTGTCCTTAAAATGAAACAAGATTTTAATGAATATTTCGTATATAAAAATGGAGAACTTTACTGTGAAAATGTAAGTTTAAAAAATCTTGCAGAAAAATATAAAACTCCTGTATATGTTTATTCAAAAAAGGCTATTTTGGATAAAATAAATCAATATAAGGAAGCTTTTTCTTCTTATGACACACTAATATGCTATGCAGTAAAAGCAAACCCAAATTTATCTATACTAAAAATAATGTCAGACAACGATATAGGATGTGATATTGTATCTGGAGGGGAGCTATACAAAGCTAAAAAGGCAGGAATACCTTCAAACAAAATTGTTTACGCAGGTGTTGGGAAAACGGATTTTGAGATAGAATATGCAATTAGAGAAAACATACTATCATTTAACGTTGAAAGTGAAATGGAACTTGATGTTATAAATCAGATAGCAAAAAAATTAGGAAAAAAAGCAAGAGTATCAATAAGAGTAAATCCAGATGTAAATCCTAAAACTCATCCATATATATCAACAGGAATGAGAAAAAGTAAATTCGGAATAGATATAGATAAGGCTTTAGATGTATATCAAAAAGCATCTAAACTTACAAATATAGAAATTGTTGGTATTCACTGTCATATAGGCTCACAGATAATGGAAATAGAACCATATATAGAAGCTATAGAAAAAACAGCAAAACTTATAAGTAAACTTAAAGAAAAGGGAATAAATCTTGAGTATTTTGATATTGGTGGAGGACTTGGTATAAAGTATAAACCAGAGGATAACCCACCTTCACCAAAAGAATTTGCAGATGCTATTTTACCGATTGTAAAAGGAACAAACCTTAAGCTAATTATTGAACCTGGAAGGTCTATGGTAGGAGAAGCTGGAGTTTTATTAACACAAGTTATCTTTTTAAAGGATAAAGGAGATAAACATTTTGTTATAGTTGATACTGGAATGAACGACCTTGTTAGACCTGCAATGTATAATGCATATCATCACATTCTACCTGTAGTAGAAAAAGAAAGAAAAATTATAGCTGATATAGTAGGTCCCATATGTGAAACCGGTGATTTCCTTGCTCTTGATAGAGAAATAGATGATGTTCAAAGGGGAGATTATCTGGCTGTTATGAGTGCTGGAGCTTATGGGTCTTCCATGTCTTCCAATTACAACTTAAGACCAAGAGCTATGGAAGTTCTTGTAGATGAAGACAAAGTATATGTAATCAGAGAAAGAGAAACTTATGATTACTTAACTATTCCAGAACTTATAGAAAATTAAAATAAAAGGAGAAAAAATAGATGAAGGTACTCATTGTAGGAAATGGTGGTAGAGAACATGCATTAGCATGGAAAGTAAAACAAAGTCCTCTTGTAAAAAAACTTTATGTTGCAAAAGGAAACGCTGGAATATGGCAGATAGCTGAGAAAGTAGATATATCACCTACAGATATCCCATCTCTTGTAGAATTTGCAAAAAAGGAAAAAATAGACCTTACTATCGTAGGACCAGAACAACCTTTGTCTGAAGGAATAGTAGATGCTTTTGAAGAGGCTAACCTAAAAATTTTTGGACATAAAAAAAGCTCATCAATATTAGAAGCAAGTAAAGTATATGCAAAAAACTTTATGAAAAAATATGGTATTCCTACTGCATTTTATGAAACATTTGATAAAGAGGAAGAAGCCATTTTATTTGTCAAAAAGATGGGAACTCCGATAGTTATAAAAGCTGATGGATTAGCTGCTGGTAAAGGAGTTATTATCGCGTATACTGAAGAAGAGGCTATAGAAACTATAAAAGATATGTTTGCTGGTAAATTTGGAGAAGCAAGTAAAAGGATAGTTATTGAAGAGTTTTTAGAAGGAGAGGAAGCTTCTTATATAGCCATGGTAAAAGATGACAAGCTTGTCCCAATGGCCACATCTCAAGACCACAAAAGAGTGTTTGACAATGATAAAGGACCAAATACAGGAGGTATGGGTGCCTATTCTCCAGCACCAGTAATTACTCCTGAAATTGAAAAACA
Source organism: Hydrogenothermaceae bacterium (assembly GCA_026984355.1). Classification (GTDB taxonomy): domain Bacteria; phylum Aquificota; class Aquificia; order Aquificales; family Hydrogenothermaceae; genus JAADDZ01. The sequence goes on along the minus strand of JALSSG010000118.1, from coordinate 5,638 downwards.
GATATTAGAAAAAATAATGTATCCAACTTTAAAAGGTATGATAAAAGAAGGAAAACCATTATCTGGATTTTTATATGCTGGACTCATGATAGGACCAAAAGGAATTAATGTATTAGAATTCAATGTAAGAATGGGAGACCCTGAGACACAGCCAATTATGAGAAGATTAGAAAGTGATTTAGTACAGCATATTTTAGATATACTTGAAGGAAATATAGATAAAGTTAAACCAGTATGGAGTGATAAGTACTCTATAGGTGTAGTTCTTGCCTCAAAAGGCTACCCAGGAAAATATGAAAAAGGAAAAGTAATAACAGGTATTCAAGAAGCAGAAAAAGACCCAGATATAGTTGTATTCCACTCAGGAACAGATATAAAAGATGGAAAATTAATAACTGCTGGTGGACGAGTTTTAACTGTTACAGCAATTGGAGATACACTATTAGAAGCGAAGGAAAAAGTATATAAAGCAATTGAGAAAATACATTTTGAAGGTATGCACTACAGAAAAGATATAGGAGATAAAGGAATTAAGAGACTTTATTATAGTTAATACTAATCATTAGTTTCTGAGTCTCTAAAGTAATTTATAGAGCCATCTGGCTCTATCTTTCCTGACAGAGATTCATAGCTTGAGTAGTAATATGGTGTATAAGCTTCAAACTCTGCCGCACATGTATCTACCAGTTTATAGCTTGTAGGTATTCTAATTTCCCTAATTTTATCTTCTGTAGTTTTTAATAAACGTGCAAGCTCTTTGTCAGAAAAACCCCACTGTTTTGCTTTCTCTAAATCTTCCTGCGAAATAGTTCCTAACGTTTTATTAGAAAGATAAATTTCAAAATCTATTAACTCTTTTATTTCATTTAAAAACCATTTATCTATATGAGATAATCTATGAACATCATCTACTGATAGACCTCTTCTAAAACCTTCTGCTATGTACCAGAGTCTATCAGCATTAGGTGTGATTATCTTCTTTTTTATTTCTTCATCATCATATTTTTCAAGACCTATATAAAAACCATATCTACCAAGCTCAAGACTCCTGATAGCTTTTTGAAGACTTTCTTTAAAAGTCCTTCCTATAGCCATAACTTCTCCAACAGATTTCATCATAGTAGTCAAAGTTGAATCTGTTTCTGGAAATTTAGCAAAGTCAAAACGAGGGATTTTTGTAACCACATAATCTATAGTAGGTTCAAAAGATGCTGGCGTTTCCCTTGTTATATCATTTTTCAGCTCATCAAGAGTATATCCAACAGCAAGTTTAGCTGCTATTTTTGCAATTGGAAAACCTGTTGCCTTTGACGCAAGAGCTGAAGACCTTGAAACTCTAGGGTTCATCTCTATAACATAGAAAGTTCCATCATTAGGATTTTGAGCAAATTGAACATTTGAGCCTCCTGTTTCTATTCCAATTTCTTTTAACACAGCTATAGAATAATTACGGAGTATCTGATATTCTCTGTCAGTTAAAGTCATTGCAGGTGCTACAGTTATGCTATCTCCAGTATGAACGCCCATAGGGTCAAAATTTTCTATGGAACATACGATAACACAATTATCATTTTTATCTCTCATTACCTCCATCTCAAACTCTTTCCACCCTATAACAGACTCTTCAAGTAAAACTTCATGTATAGGAGATGCCTCTAAACCTGCTTTTATTTTTTCATGAAATTCATCTTGATTATAAGCTATACTTCCTCCGGTCCCACCTAAAGTAAAAGATGGTCTTATAATAACAGGAAATCCTATCCATTCAATAGCTTCATAAGCCTGTGCAATGGTCTTAACAACTGCACTTTTAGGCATAAGAAGACCTATTTTTTCCATAGCCTCTTTAAATAGCTCTCTATCCTCAGCTTTCTTTATAGCTTCATAGGAAGCCCCTATCATCTTTACGTTATATTTTTCCAATATACCTTTTTCATACAAATCAACAGCAAGATTTAAAGCAGTTTGACCACCAAGAGTAGGTAAAATAGCATCTGGTCTTTCTTTATCTATAATCTTTTCTAAAACTGGAGTGATTAGAGGCTCTATATAGGTTTTATCTGCAATTTCTGGGTCTGTCATAATGGTTGCTGGGTTAGAATTTACAAGTATAACTTCATATCCTTCTTCTTTTAAAGCCTTTGCTCCTTGAGTTCCAGAATAATCAAATTCTGCAGCCTGTCCTATAACTATAGGACCTGAACCAATAAGAAGTATTCTATTTATATCTGTTCTTTTAGGCATTTAAAACCTCTTTTAGCGGAGATTTAAAATATTTTATCACTCTTCTATCCACTTATATAAAGAGGTTTTTCCATCTTTTATACGTCTTGGCTTTTCTTTATTTAACTTTAGAAATTCTCTTATAATTTCTTTTTTTCGCTCAGCTTCATATTTGCGAGTAAAACGTGTTTCATATAATCTTAAAACTATCTGGGCTTCTTTCTTTTTTGAAAGAAGGAAATCTTTTGTTTCTTCAAGTAATTTTTTTGCCTTATTATGAGTGAGAGTAAGAGAACAAACTTTTTTGCCTTGCTTTAACGTTCCACCATATATATCTTTTACAAGTTCAAGTGCCTCGGTTCCAGAGCTTCTTAAAACTACCTTTATATATACTGAATTTGGAGAGTTTCTTACTTTTACAATGGATATCTTTCCACAGGCGTCTAACAACCCTGCTATGTAATATAATTTTTCCATGTTATAGAGTCTTTATCTCCTTTAAAAGTTCATCAACCATTTCTTCTTCTGAAACTCTTTTAACTGGTTGACCTTTTTTAAACAAAATCGCAGATTTATTCCCACAAGCCAGACCTATATCTGCTTCTTTTGCTTCACCAATAGCGTTAACTACACATCCCATTATAGCCACTTTTATAGGTTTATTAATATCCTTCAACGAATTTTCTACCTTTTTAACAACCTCAGGCAGATTTACCTCTATTCTTCCACATGTTGGACAGGATACTATTTCAATTCCTTTTCTTCTAAGACCAAGGGATTGTAGTATTTGATATGCTACCTCAACCTCTTCTTCAGGGTCTGCTGTAAGAGACACTCTAACTGTATCACCAATCCCCATATAAAGCAGTATACCTATACCTACAGCTGATTTTATAGAACCTCTTCCAGAAGGACCTGCTTCAGTTATACCAATATGAAGAGGAATATCTGTTTTTTCTGCAAAAATTTTGTTAGCTTCCACATTTTGCAAAACATCGGAGCCTTTTATTGAAACTTTAAAATTTGTAAATCCTACACTTTCAAAAAACTCCGACCAGTAAAGAGCACTTTCTGCAAGAGCCTGTGCAGAAGGATAGCCATACTTCTGTAAAAGTCTTTCTTCTAAAGAACCTGAGTTAACTCCAAGTCTAACACCAATACTTTTTCTTTTACACTCTAAAAGAATATCTTTTATTTTTTCTTTATCATTTATATTACCAGGATTTAAACGTATACCATGTATACCACTTTCAAGAGCCTTAAAAGCTATTCTTGGGCTAAAATGTATATCTCCTATTATAGGAACTGGCGAATTTTTTACAATCTCTGGTAAAGCCTCTGCATCTTTTTCTGTAGGAACAGCAACTCTAACTATTTCGCAACCTGCTTTATAAAGTCTGTATATCTGGTTTAATGTTTCCTGTACATTATAGGTTTTTGTATCAGTCATAGACTGAACGACTATAGGAGCACCATCTCCTATTTTTACATTTCCTATATAGACTGCCCTTGTTTTTCTTCTCTTTATCATTTCCATAAAACTTATTATACATTGCTTATTTGGATAAATTAATCTACTTTTAAATTCGTGCCATGTTTTATTTGGAGGGAAAAATCATGAAAAGATTAACCGTTTTATCAGTTTTTATTTTAATCCTTTATCTATTTCACATAACAAAAGCTGAAGAAAGAAAAGTGGTTATTGACCTAACTACTGGGGATTTAAAAAGATTTGAGATTTATCTACTAAGTGGATTAGCAACAAATATAAGTTATTATAAAAACAAATTAATAGATGTAGATGTTATAGTTGTTATACATGGTAATGCATACAAATTTTTCATAAAAGATTTATCTAAATCTCCATATAAAGAAGAAAAACAACTGATAAAAAAACAGTATGAAATCTACCAGAGATTAAAAAGTTTACACGATATATATAATGTTAAATTCCAGATATGTGAAGCAGGATTAAAAAGTAGAAAAATAGATTTAAAAAACATATATGACTTTGTAAAACCAGTATATACAGTATTTGTAGCACTGGTTGATTTACAGAATAAAGGATATGCATACTTTCCTATAAGATAATATAATTATATAAGAATTTATTGATATATAAGAAGGTGTAAATATGGAAAAATTTTTAGTACAGGCTCAAAACCCTTTTAAAGAAGTTCCTCAGCAGTGTGACCCATACTCAAGTTTTGGGCTTTTCTGTAATGTAAACTCTATATGGGAAGGTTTTTTTGTTATTATCGCTGTTGCAGGACTTATTGGACTTTCTATATGGTTTGTGAAAAACAATGAAAAACAAAATCATAGGAATGAATCTAATAATTAATGCATCTGAAGTTCTAAATCTAAATCCTCTTCTAATGAGTTTTTCTTTTTCTTTTTCTGTGCTTCTTTAGGAGCTTCTACAAGAACATATCTAGCAAGTGCCATAGCTTCTTCTAATGGGATTTTAAAAGGAGGCATATAAGCATATCCAGGCCAGTTTGAAGGTTCTGGATTAATAATAAGCCTGGCTACTTTTTCTATAGCTTTTTCGCTACTTCCGTATCTTTTGGCTATATCAATAAGAGATGGTCCTACTACCTTTCTATCAATATCATGGCACGAACCACAGCTGTATTTTATGAAAAGACGTTTACCTAAAGATTCTTCTGAATATGAGTTTAGTACAAAAAGTAGAAAAGACAATAAGGCTAAAATAAACCTCATTTTTATAAAGGGGCTAAAGCCCCTGGAAATTATTATTTATGGCTTAAAATAAATTCTGCAAGTGCTTTTAATTCAGCATCAGATAGGCTTTTTAGCTGATTGAGCTGTGGTTGCATTATTGGAAATTTTGCAGGATCTACTATAGCTTTTCCATGTCCTTTTAAAAACTCTATAAGTTGCTGTTCTTTGCCTGCATAAGCTTTTGCTATTTTCTTTAAAGAAGGTCCTACTGTGTCAACTGTTGGATTGTGGCATGCTGTACATCCTTTTGATTGAAATACAGCTTTTCCATCAGCAGCAAAAGCTCCACCTACAGATATTACAGCTCCCATTACTACTGCCATTACTACTTTTTTCATACTTACCCTCCTACATTAAAAATTTAGAACATATTAATAACTTAATATAACTTTTATAAAAAATCAAACCTGTATATGAAGTTTGTTAAAATATGAGTCAGTGATGATATATAAAAAAAGTATTATTGTTATAAACTTAATAATAGGTTTTATATCTTTTTCGTTTGGAGAAAATGTTCTTTATGATACTAAATTTAATAAAAATATTCTATACATAGGTGTTCCTTCTTTAGCTATATCTTTTTTTCTTGATAAGAAAATAGATGAATTTGTTAAACACAATAAATCTAAATCACAAAACACAATCTGGGAAAGTATAACCTATCTGG
>JALSSG010000117.1 GCA_026984355.1 Hydrogenothermaceae bacterium | reverse complement strand
TTTAAAGATTTTGTGTTTTATAGTTTTTTTATATCTATCTAAAACCATTAATTTACATTGGTCTCTTGGTTCAACAGGATACTTAGCTATAAGTTCTTTAGGTAGATTATAATCATAATCTGACAGTTTATACATTAACACCTGATATTTTTGTTTTTTTCACTTCAACAAAATATATATAAGCCTATGCTAAAATCAAATTTTAAAAGTGTATTCCTAAACTCCAGAAAATCCCTGATGCAGAGACTTTTTTTACATCATCAGCCATTTTGTACTTTTCTACCCTATATCCAAATTCACCAAATATATTTTTGTAGTTCATTCTTATTGAATCTATAATATCAAACAGATATTCATTGCCATTTGTGTATCCCTGTGCTTCTAATATAATTTCTGCTCTTAGTTCTTGATGAACAGGTAGAACTTCTACTTCTGCTTCTATATCTAACATAGGTTTTAAATCTTTATGTTTTTCTTTTGCTTCGTTTGTGTTTGTTTTTATTTCAAAATTTCTTTCAATATATCTGATGCTAAATCCTGCTCTAAAGTCTAATCTATCTTCTGTTTTTTCTTTTAAGTGACCTACATCCCATAAAAGTCCAAGGTCATAGCTTGTTATATCAAGAGTAGCTTCAAACTCTTCTCCGTTATTTACAGTAATATCTCTAAAAGAAAAGGTTCTATTTGCTACAGCACTGCTTTCAAACTTTACAGGTGTATACATAAAAACTATATTTGGCAAATTACTCTCTTCGTGTTCTTTAAATATTATTTTTCCACCAAAATCTTTTGCTGTTTGAAGTTTTAAAGTTTCCTTTAAAGCCAATTTTGTACTTCCTTTTTTCAGGTATCCATGAGGTATAGCTGTCCAGTAATCAATAGAAAATTCAGACTCGTAAGAGAAAGCTAAAGACGGAATAATCAATAGTGATAATACATATTTTTTCATATATCTTACCTCAGATTTTTTTGATTTTAGTAATTCTAAAATAAATACTTTATAAGGCTATATTTAAATTTTAAATATGTGTATTTGATATAACTGTTCGTATAAATATATGATTATGATGTAATATATAGCATATAAGAATATACTAAGCATAACGAAAAAATAGAGATAGTTATGGAATATGATTTAGTTCATGCGTTTTTTGGTAGGTTTGGGATTTTGATACCACTTTTAGCAATATTTTTTGAGCTTGCTGGTATTATAACAGGAAAAAAATTTGTTTCCATATTAGCAGGTTTTTTGGTAATTGTTGGAGCTGTTGTTGTTATTATTGCTGGTATAACCGGGTATCTTCAATATCTCTATCTAAAGTCCCAATATATAGATATTTCACCTTACAGATTACATATGACTTTAGGGTTTATAATAACTTTTATGTTTTTTATAATCGGTAGTACACGGATATTTTTATTTTTTAAACCTCTTGAAAAGATAATAGTTATATACATGATTTTTTATGTTATAGCTATTTTGGTAAACTTAATAAGCAATGAAATCGTACTTCATAATATTTATTAAATAATGCAGATTTTAGAGAGATTTTACTGGAAAAAGATAAAAGTTTGGGAAAATATTGATGAAAATCAATGGACTAATTGGAAATGGCAGATAGCAAATAGATTAGTAGACTTAAGTCAGATAGAAAGTGTTTTAAAATTATCACAGGAAGAAAAGCAAGCTTTTAAAATAACAGGTAATATTTTCCATTTTGGGACGACTCCTTATTATGTTTCATTAATCAATGATATAGCAGATATACAAAACCCTATAAGAAAACAAATAATTCCTGCAATCGAAGAAGTAGATGAGAATATTCAAGGATTTTTTTCTTTTGACCCTTTTTTAGAAGATAAAATGTCTCCTGTTTCTGGTCTAACTCATAGATATCCTGATAGAGTTTTATTTAGAGCTACAAATTTTTGTAGTGTTTACTGTAGGCACTGTATGAGAAAGAGAATGTTTCTGGAAGAGGAAAGAGCTCGTTCAAAACAGGAATATGAGACTATGTTTTCTTATATAAGAGAAAATAAATCTATTAAAGAGGTTATTATTTCTGGAGGTGACCCTCTTACCTTACCCAATAAAAAATTAGAATTTATCCTAAAAAATCTATATGAAATAGAACATATAGATATTATAAGGATTGGAAGCAGAGAACTTGTAGTAAATCCATATAGATTTTTTGATGAGGGACTGTTAGAGTTATTTGATAGATATGAAAAAATCTGGCTTATAACTCATTTTAATCATCCTGATGAAATAACAGATATTACAAAAAAAGCTGTAAAAAATATCCTTTCTACAGGAACACCTGTTTTAAACCAGACAGTTCTCTTAAAAGGCATAAATGATGATGAGAAAGTAATTGAAAATCTAATGAGGGATTTACTTAAAGTAAAGATAAAACCTTATTATTTGTTTTTCTGTGACCCTGTTAAAGGAGTTTTACACTTTAGAACAGAGCTTGAAAAAGGCGTACAGATTTTAGAATATTTAAGAGGTAGACTTTCTGGCCTTGGTATTCCTGTATATGCTGTTGATTTAGATGGTGGATTAGGAAAAGTACCTGTTTTTCCTCAGTATCTTTTAGATAAAAATGAAAATGAAGCTGTTTTTAGAAATTACGAAAACAAGATTGTAAAAATTAAACTTTGAGCTATACTAAAAAGAAAAAAGGAAAGTAAAGATGAAAAAATATCTATTTTATTTTTTAATTATTTTAATCACTTATACATCTTTTGCTTTAGAAATATCAAAACAGGAAGACTTAGGGGACATAGTAGATAATATAGATGTTGAAGCAGGTACTAGTATAAAAATCTTTCCAGACAGATGGCATTTTGGGACAATTATAGAAGATTGTGATAGTCCAGCCTTTCCATTTGTTATTACAAATGATGGAGGATTACCTGTTTATATAAGAAAATCTTATATTAGTGGGGATGACAAAAAGCACTTTTAT
>JALSSG010000116.1 GCA_026984355.1 Hydrogenothermaceae bacterium | reverse complement strand
AAGCTGTTGAAGCTTTTATCTACTATGGAACTCCCGGAGGTATGCCAGATTGGGGAAAACAAGGTGTTTTGACTAAAGATGAAATAAAACTTCTTGCAAAGTATCTTTTTAATCCTCCTCCTGAACCTCCAGAAAGGTCTTTAGAACAGATAAAAGCTACATGGAAGGTGTTTGTTCCTGTTGACGAAAGACCTACATCTCCTGCTCACGATAGAGACTGGCAAAACTTCTTTGGAGTGATTTTAAGAGATGTAGGTAAAGTCGCTATTATAGATGGTACAAGAAAGGAACTTGTTAATATTGTAGATACAGGTTTTGCAGTACATATACTCAGGGCTTCGGCTTCTGGTAGATACTTTTATTCTATTGGAAGAGATGGAAAGGTTACCCTTATAGACCTTTGGCTTCCAAAACCTGATAAAGTAGCAGAAGTTAAAGCATGTTATGACGCTCGTTCTGTTGATGTTAGTAAGTATTCAGGAAAGTTTGGAAATTATAAAGATAAACTTGCTATTGTTGGATGTTATTGGCCTCCATCTTTTGTAATAATGGACGGTCAGACATTAGAGCCTTTAAAAATTGTAGGTACAAGTGATTATACCTACGATACAAATGAGTTTATGAGAGAAACCAGAGTAGCTTCTATTGTAGCTTCTCATGAAGAACCAGAATGGGTTGTAAATATGAAAGAAACAGGTAAAGTGTGGCTTGTTGATTACTCTGACATACATAACCTAAAAGTTGCGATGATAGACGCTGAAAGATTTTTACATGATGGTGGTTGGGACTTTTCAAAAAGATACTTCCTTGTTGCAGCAAATATGAGAAATAAAGTGGTAGTTATTGATACTGTAGAAAAAGAGTTAGAAGCTATAGTTGACACAGGAACAAAACCACATCCAGGAAGAGGAGCAAATGTTTACCATGATAAATATGGTCCTATATGGTGTACAGGTCATATTGGAGAGCCTTCTGTAGTATGTATAGGCGTTGATAAAAGAAACTTCCCTGAATATGCATGGAAGGTTGTAGCAAGAATAAAGCTCCCTGGAGAAGGTGGAGGAAATCTCTTTGTAAAAACACATCCAAAAGTTCCTTATATTTTTGCAGACAGACCTTTAAATCCAGACCCTCACTTACAAAGAAGTTTTCATGTAATTGATAAAAAGACACTAAAAGTAGTTAAAACAATAGAAATCCCTAAAAAATACAAAGGAAGAGTGGTTCATTTTGATTTTGATAAATACGGTAAAGAGGTGTGGGTATCTGTATGGGGAAAGAAAACAGAACCAACAGCTATACTGGTATATGATGCTCATACTCTAAAGCTCAAAAAGGCTATAACAGGAGATTGGGTAAGAACACCAACAGGTAAATTTAACGTATATAACACTATGAGAGATGTTTATTAAAATGATAAATCTAGTAGCTTTGCTGCTGCTTTTTATCCCCTCCTATTGTCTGGGAGGGGAAGATGTTTTATACAAAAAGTACTGTGCAAAGTGTCATGGAGAAAATAGATTAGGGAAATTAGCACCTCCATTACTACCTATTTTTATGAAAAATATCTCTTTAGAAAAGTTTGAAAATATTATTAAAAATGGAATTCCTGCAACATCTATGCCTTCATTTCCTTCTTTTTCTAAACAGCAGATAGAGCAACTTTATAATTTTTTAAAAACACCAAAAAAAGTTATCTGGAAACAAAAAAATATCTTAGATAGTCTGCAGGTCTTAAATCAAAGTATAGATATTAAGCCTTTTACTGATTTGAGAAACATAACTCTTTTAGTAGAAAGAGGAAAAAGTTCTATATGGGTTTTAGAAAATGAAAAGATTTTAGGCAAGTTTAATGTAAGTAATGTTCATGGAGGAATAAAGTTTTCAAAAAGTCAGGTATTTATACCATCTAGAGATGGATGGGTGTCAAAGGTTGATTTAAAGGATGCAAAATTTAAAAGGAAGATAAGACCCTGTATATATCTAAGGAATATTGATGTTTCTGCAGATGGAAAGTATGTTTTAGCATCCTGTTGGCTTCCTGAAAGTATTGTAATTTTAGACAAAATTAGTCTAAAGCCTGTAAAAGTTTTAAAGTTAGATGGGAAAATATCTGCTATATACTCTTTGTACAAAAAATCACAGGCAGTTTTTACTTTTAGAGATAAACAAGGGATATATATACTTAATCTAAAAGATTTTAATATAAAAAGTTTTCCTACAAAAAGTCCAATAACAGGTTTTTTTATAGACCCATTCGACAGATATATAATTGGAAGCTCAAAAAAAGAAAAAAAACTACAGGTTTATAGCTTAAAAGATGGAAATTTGGTGTTTGAAAGTTCTATTCCATCTATGCCTCATCTTTTTTCTGTAGCTGTCTGGTATCAAAATGGAAATTTTTATTTTGCAACAAGGCATATAAAAAGTCCTGTTTTATCTATATGGAGAATGTATAACTGGAAATTAGAAAAACAGATAAAACTTTCAGGAGCTGGTTTTTTTGTAAGAACTCACCCAGATACACCTTATTTATGGACAGATGTTTCTTCAGATAAAGTGGCACTTATTAATAAAAGAAATTTACATCATAAAGAAATTACTATAGTTTCAGGAAAAAGGTATCTTCATACAGAATTTTCTGGAGATGGAAATATAGCTTATCTTTCTATCTATGATAAAGATGGTTATTTGGTTTTATTAAATTCAAAAACATTAAAACAGATAAAAAAATTTCCTGCATCTTTACCAGTTGGGAAATATAACTATGTAAATAAAACCAGAAAATTTCTTCCACAGCTTTTAGGAAAACAGATTTATATACAAAAATGCTGGGGCTGTCATCATCCACTAGAAGAGGCATTTGCACCATCTTTCAAAAAAATAGCTTCCACAAGAGATGACAGTCTTATAATGGCTCAGATTTTAAATCCCGGTGGTACATACAAACTTTTAGGATATAAGGAAAACTATATGCCAAGATTTAACTTTTCTAAAGAAGAGTTAGAAGCAATAGTTTCCTTCATAAAAACATTTAAAGAGGAAAACTGATGCTTAGAATAACTGAGTATATAAGAGAGGTTTTAGAAGGAAAAAAAGCAAGAACCTTTAACGGAAGAGTTCTTATATGGAACCTTACAAATAGATGTAATCTAAACTGTCAACATTGTTATTCTTCTGCAAATCAGTTTGTAGATGGAGAACTAACGTATGATGAGATTATTAATTTTATACCGCAGTTAAAGCAAAATAATATAAAGATAGTTATACTTTCTGGTGGAGAACCTTTACTTCGTAAAGACCTATTTGACATTGCATATCGTATAAAAGAAGAAGGGATTATTACTTATCTATCAACTAACGGCCTTTTGATAAATCATCAAAACATAGGCAAAATAAAAGAAAATTTTAACTATGTAGGTATAAGTATTGATGGAAAAAAAGAGATTCATGATTTTTTTAGAGGAAAAAAAGGTGCTTATGAAAAATCTTTATCTGCAATAAGATTATGCTTAGAACATAAGCTAAAAGTTGGTCTAAGGTTTACTCTAACTCCTGATACCTATAGTAGCTTAAAATTTATTTTTCACCTAACTGAGCAGGAAAATATCCCAAAAATATATATCTCTCACCTTGTATATTCAGGTAGAGGTCAGAACCTTTCTGAGCTTTTGAAAGATTTTTATAAAAAAGCTGTAGACCTGATTATAGAAAAATCATTTTTCTATGTTGAAAATAAAATCCCTATAGATGTAGTTACAGGAAATAATGAAGCTGATGCTGTTTACCTTTATCAAAAATTTAAAGAGAGATATCCAACAAAAGCACAAGAGTTTTATGACAGACTAAAAAGATGGGGTGGTAATCGTTCTGGAGATAAAATTCTAAACATAGATTATCAGGGTAATGTAAAACCAGATACATTTTATCATCACAGTGTAGGTAATATAAGAGAAAAACCATTAAAACAAATACTTGAAGAAAGCAAGCTTATAAAAATGCTCAATCATTATCCACGAGTTTTAGATGGAAAGTGTTCAAAATGTAGATATATAGAAATCTGTAATGGAAGCTCACGTCCAAGAGCATTTTTTACTTATGGAAATTACAAATCAGAGGATCCAGCATGTTATATCTAATTTTATTAGTATTATTTTTTTCTACAGCTTTTGCATATGAAAAGGTTTATGTTATTGAAAGAGAAAATGGGTGTGTGTCTGTAATAGACAGATTTGAATTAAAAAAAGAGATATGTGGTTTAGGTAACCTAAACCATGCTGTTTTGAAGTTTGACCCATATAGTGCTAATAAAGCATACATAATAAGTAGAGATGGGTATATATCTTTACTTAATACAAAAGATGATACTCTTGTAAAAAAGAAAAAAACAGGAAACAGCGGTATTGGTTTTACTATCTTAAAAAACTACATTGCTGTTGCTCATTATGACCCTAAAATTGTTGTAATTCTTGAAAAAGATTTAACTCCACAGAAAAAAGTTTATACAGATTCGCGAAATGTAGGAATTAAAACAGATGGTAGATATATAGTCTTTTCACTTATGGATAAAAACCAGATATGGATTTTAGATAAAAATGAAGGCTTTAGACCTGTAAAAAAATTTGAAGATGTTGGCAGTATGCCTTTTGATGCCCTTTTAAAAGGGGAAACTTACATCGTTGGATTTTTTAAAGAAAGCAGTATAGGAATTTTAAATCTCAAAAATTTTCTTTATACAAAACAAAAACTAAAAGAGTTAAAAGAAGGAATTCCTCTAAAAATTCCACATTTTGGTACATGGGGAATATACGGTACAAAAGCTTATATTCCAGCTGTTGGTGATAACAAAATTCATATGATAGACTTACAAAACTTTTCTTATAAAGGTTTCATAGAGTTAATTGGCTTTCCTGTATTTGTTTCAGTATCACCAATTGGGAATTATATAGTTGTTAACTATAGTGGCAATAAAGAAAACTACATATCTGTAATTAGTCTAAAAAACAACAAGGTTATAAAAAATATAAAAGCAGGGGAAAGGGTTATGCACTTTAGATTTTCAAAAGATGGACAAAGATTATATCTTTCATCTTATTTTGAAAACAAAATCAAAATTTTTAATACAGCAAACTGGACAGTTATAAAGGAAATACCTATCCCATCTCCATCAGGGATTTTTATAAAACGATAATTGGAGGTAGATAGTTATGGCTGGAAAAGTTTATTTAGTTGGAGCTGGACCAGGAGACCCAGAACTTTTAACAGTTAAAGCATATAAAATCTTAAAAAATGCTGATGTGATACTTTACGATAGACTGATAAATCCGCAGATTTTAGATATAGCCAAGCCAGATTGTAGATTGGTTTATGTAGGAAAAGAAGATGGAAAACATACAAAGACACAGGAAGAAATAAACGATTTACTTCTTTTTTACGCAAGACATTATCACACTGTTGTTAGGTTAAAAGGAGGAGACCCTTTTGTATTTGGTAGAGGAGGAGAGGAAGCTATTTTTCTTAGAAAATACAAAATACCTTTTGAAATAGTTCCAGGAATAACATCAGCGGTAAGTGTTCCAGCTTATGCAGGTATTCCTATAACCCATAGAGGTTTATCATCTTCGTTTGCTGTCATAACCGGTCATGAGACACCAGAGAAAAAAAGAACTTCTATAAACTGGGAGTCTTTAAAAGGTATAGATACACTTATTTTTTTAATGTGCGTAAGTAATAGAAAATTTATAGCTAAAAAACTTATCCATATAGGAAGAGACCCAAAAGAACCAGTTGCCTTTATATATAAAGGTACAACAAAGTATCAATCAGTTATAGAAACAACGTTGGAAAAAATATTAACAGAAAATATAGATATAAAACCACCAGCTGTAATGGTAGTAGGAAAAGTAGTAAAACTTAGAAACCTTATTCAGTGGTTTAAACCAGAAATGTTATTAAAGCTACAGGAGGAAATAGTATGATTACAAAAACAGAAGAAAAAACTATTGAAGTATTAAACAAAATACAGGAAGGATTACCTATAGATATAAGACCATTTGAAAAACTTGCAGAAAATCTATCAATAACAGAAGACGAGCTTTTATCAATATTACAGGATTTAAAAGAGAAAAAAATAATAAGACAGATATCACCTATATATGATACAAAGTCCCTTGGATATGACAGTTCTTTAGTAGCTTTTAGTGTAGATAAAGATAGGCTTTTACAGGTAGCAAATATTATTAATCAGCATCCAGGAGTAAGTCATAATTATGAGAGAAACAACGAATTTAATCTCTGGTTTACTATAGCTGTTCCACCAGATAGTAAACTTGGACTTGAAAAGACAGTAGAAATATTGGCAGAAAAAACAAAAGTAAAAAAATTTGTTATTTTAAGAACATTAAAGTTCTTTAAAATAGGTGTAAAACTAAATCCAAAGGGTACAGACACCTCAAAAGAAAGTTATAAAGAAAAAATAACAGCAAAGAGAAAACTTACACAAAGAGAAAAACTTATAGTAAAAGAAACTCAATTTGATATTCCTTTAGAAAGATACCCATTCAAACATTATGCACAAAAAATAGGAATTACACAGCAAGAGCTGGTGAACAAATTAAATCAGCTAAAAGAAGAAGGGTTTATGAGGAGATTCGCTGGTATTTTAAATCATAGGAGAGCAGGGTTTAAAGCAAATGGTATGGTGGTATGGAAGGTACCAGAGGAAAAAGTAGATGAAGTTGGGAAAATACTTGCTTCCTATAAAGCAGTAACACACTGTTATTTGAGGACTACCAATCAGTACTGGAAGTACAATCTATTTTCTATGGTTCACGGAAAAACCAAACAGGAAGTAGAAAATGTTGTTAGAAGCATGAAAGAGGAAACGAACGTAGATGATTTTTATATACTCTACTCTACAAAGGAGTTTAAAAAAGTTAGACTAAAATACTTTACAGAGGACTATTACCAGTGGGAAGAAGAACATATTCAGTGATACTTTTTTATCCAGTAAGCTACTGTAGTAAATGGTATTCCAAGGATAGAAGATATCGCCCGGATAGAGTTTCCTTCTTTATAAAGGAGTATAGCCATTTTTTTCTCTTTTGGTGTATGGTGTCTTTTGGCTGGATTTACAATAAACCTCCTATAACATTCTTTACACAGGTAGGTTTGTTTGTTGTTTACTTTGCCGTCTTTTATGCATTGGGAAGAACCGCAGTCTGGACAGCAAATCATGGCAGACCCCCTTGTTTTAAAAATTTAAGAATTAAGACTCTTTATTCTTAAATATAAAGAATATTTTTTTATATGTCAATATATTTTTATATAGTTGAATATTTATTCATAAATATGATTATGATATTGACAAATATCATTTATAATGATATACGAATATACGATATTTATATAAGTAATTCTTAAATATAGAGGTAAAAAAATGCTGTCAGCAGCATGTAAAGAAAGCATAAGAGCTATGATATATATAACTCATGCTGGTGGAGAAAGAAAGATTATTCCAGTTAAAGATGTAGCAGAAAAATTGGATACGTCGTTCTATTTTCTTGCAAAAAATGTACAAAAATTAGTAAAAGCTGGATTACTCTTTTCGTATAAAGGTCCCAAAGGTGGTGTGAAACTTGCTAAAAAACCTGAAGATATAAAGCTTATTGATATTGTACAGGCTATAGATGGTCTTGAATTCTTTGAAACATGTCTTTTAGGATTTAAAGAATGTTCTGATGAACACCCATGTGCTATACATCATAAGTGGGCTGATAAAAGAAGAGCTATATATAAAATGTTCTCAGAAACTTCTTTAAAAGAAATAGTTGAAGATATGGAAAAGCTGTGTATAGATGTTATATTTTAGATTTCTAAATATTTTGGGTTTTCTTTTAGTAAATTTTTAAAATCATCTATACTTTCCATAGACTTTGCTGTCGATATTACCTCATACACATGATTTAAAAGATATTCATCACCTATAAGATTTTTTAGCTCTTTTTCTATATCTATCTCTTTTGATGTTAAAGAAAAAATATCCTTTTGTTTTTGAGCCTCTTCTTTCTTTTTAAGCAGAAAGTTTATATGAAGCACATTATCACTATTTTGAACAATTCCATTTTTAGACAAAATTATATGAAGGTCTTTTAAAGACAGTTTTTCTATATGTCCTTTTAAGGTAACCACAACAGCTTTATGGCTTGTTTCTCTTACTTTTTCTATCTCCTGTTTTATATTTTTGACAATTTCTTCAAAATTTTCTTCCTGAAACTCAAAAGATATAAAAGGTCTTCTCTTTTTTAACTGAATGAACTCGTATTCAATATTACCATTATTTTCTTTAATTAAGTAAACACCTTTAGGAACATTTTCTTCATTTTTAGAAAAAGCTGTAAACTCTGTAGAACCAGGATAGACAACTGTACAATTTTCGTGCTTAAATGGCTTAATCATTTCGTGTAAATGACCTATTCCAATGTAATTAAACCCATCTGGTACTTCCTTAGAAAGATAAAGGCCATTAGGAAAGTGAGGAACAAATTCCTGATGAAGCATAAGTATATGAAAACTACCGTTTTTATTTTGTTCTAAAAATTTTTCTAATATAGGTCTTATACTACCTATTTTTTTTATTGCAATCTTTGATAGATACTTTATCCCAGATATAAAAATACCTTCGTATTCTAGTGTTTCATGTTCTATAAGATTTGCTCCAAAATCTTTTAGTATATGAAGAGGCGATACATCTTTTACTCTATTTCCTCTATCATGATTCCCTGGTATTAAAAAGAGTGGAATTGAAGCACTTTTTAGCCTGTTTACAAGTTGAATTCCCTGTAGAATAACAGCATTTGAAGGTCTTGAAGTATGAAAAAAATCTCCTGTGTGAATTACAAAATCTACTTTATTTTCAATAGCTATTTCTACAGCTTCATCAAAAACATCATAAAAATCCTGGGCTCTTTCTTCGAGCCCATACTGGTGATAACCTAAATGGGTATCAGTAATATGAAGAAACTTCATGCAGTCTTCTGTTCTCCTTTATAAGGAAATAGCCTTGAAAATACTGCATCAGAAGGACATATACCTGTTATAGCTGAAAAGATTAGCATGAATATGATGAACCATATTATATACTCTCCCCAACTATATCCTAAATGCATTAGAAGTAATGCAACTATAAGTAAAGTAGCCATCATTGCCCTTTGAGCTCTAATCGCAGCCATACTCATACATGCCATTTTGTTATAACCTCCATTGTTTTAGTTATATGAAATTAATATAAATCAATTGATTTAATTTTCATCAAAAAGTAATTCTTTTTCTTCAGGAATTACAGGCTCTTGTAAAATTATAGAAAACTGCCATTTTTGATATTTACATACTGGACATCTCCAATTGTCAGGAAGTTCTTCAAAAGGTATCCCAGGAGATATATTTCTTAGAGGGTCTCCCTTTTCTGGGTCATATATATATCCACATATACGGCATCTTCTTTTTCCAGTATCAACATCTTTGAAATTTACTTTTATCTTCATAATTAATCGTTAATATTAAATAGAAATTAGTAAAAACTATTATATCAACGTATATACTTAAATGTTAAAATATTTCCATTAGTTGTTAGCATAAAAAGTCGATATATTATTTATCTTAATAGTAATCGTTATTAGTAGGAGGAAGTTATGGATAAGATTATAATCTTTGATACAACTTTAAGAGATGGTGAGCAGGCACCTGGTTTTTCTATGACTGTTGAAGAAAAGGTTACTATGGCAAAACAGTTAGAAAAATTAGGAGTAGATGTAATAGAAGCAGGATTTGCTGCAGCATCAGAAGGTGATTTTGAAGCTGTTAAATCTGTATCAGAAGAGATAAAAAATTCCACTGTATGTTCCCTTGCAAGAGCTTTACATTCAGATATAGAAAAAGCAGCCGAAGCATTAGAGCCAGCAGAAAGAAAAAGAATTCATACATTTATAGCTACCTCTCCTATACATATGAAATATAAACTAAAAATGACTCCAGAACAGGTATTAGATAGAGCAGTAGATGCTGTTAGATTTGCATTAAATTTTACTGATGACGTTGAATTTTCTGCAGAAGATGCTTTTAGGTCAGATAGAGAGTTTCTTTATAGAGTATTTGAAGCTGTCATTGAAGCAGGTGCAAAAACTATAAATGTTCCTGACACAGTAGGATATGCTATTCCTGAAGAGTTTGGAAAACTCATAGCTGATATAAAAAATAACGTACCTAATATAGACAAAGCAATTATAAGTGTTCACTGTCATAATGATTTAGGACTTGCAGTAGCAAATTCATTAGCTGCAGTAAAAAATGGAGCAAGACAGGTTCATGCAACTATCAATGGTATAGGAGAAAGAGCAGGAAATGCAGCTTTAGAAGAAGTTGTAATGGCTATAAAAGTTAGAAAAGATTACTTTAAAGATGTATATACTCAGATAAATACAAAAGAAATATATAAAACAAGTAGACTGTTATGTAGAATTACTGGTAGCTTTGTACAACCAAATAAAGCTATTGTTGGAGACAATGCTTTTGCCCATGAAGCAGGAATTCACCAACACGGAGTATTATCTCATAGAGAAACATATGAAATAATGAGAGCAGAAGATGTAGGAGTACCAGAATCAAAAATAGTGCTTGGAAAACATTCTGGAAGACATGCATTTAAAACAAGATTACATGAACTTGGATATACAAATCTTTCAGAACAAGAAATAGACAGACTTTTTGTGAAATTTAAATCTCTTGCAGATAAGAAAAAAGAGGTATTTGATGAAGATATAGAAGCACTAATATTTGAAGAGATATCAAATATAGAATCTCCTGTAGAACTAAAATATTTCCATGTTACAAGTGGAGATAAACTCATACCAACTGCTACTGTGAAAGTTTATAAAGAAGGAGAAGAAATAGTAAAAACTGCATATGGTGATGGACCAATTGACAGTGCACTAAAAGCTGTAGAAAAAGCGATAGGTATAAAAGGCAGGTTAAAAGATTTTTCAATAAGGTCATTAACTTATGGAAAAGATGCTATGGGAGAAGTTAGAGTTGTAGTTGATTTTGAAGGTTCAACTACTTCAGGAAAAGGTACATCAACAGATATAATAGAAGCAAGTATAAAAGCTTATATAGATGCTTACAACAGATTTTTAGCAAGAAAAACAGTATTAGAAAGAAAAATATCAGAAGGAATATAAAGGAGAGCCGTAAATGAATGGATATGGTGGGTATGGTTATGAAAGGAAAAGCTATAAAGGAAAAATATTCCTTTTTTTATTGTTGATTTTTCTTTTAGGAGCAGGATATGCATACTTTAGAGGTATTTTAAACTTCTCTCCACCAGAATTTGTGTTTGATGAGGAACCTAAGTATATAGGAACAAAGAGTAAAATCACTTTTAAAGTAAAAGATGATAAACCAGGGTTAAAAGAAGTTAAAGTTTATGTAATCCAGTATGATAAAGATATAACTCTTTTAGAAGATAAAGATATAAAAAAAGGTATAAAGGAAAAAGAATATCAAATAGAAATTCCTTCAAGAAGACTTGGCTTAAAGGAAGGAAAAGCCAAGTTAGTATTTGTGGCAAAAGATTCGTCATTTTTAAGTAATGAAAAAACTATAGAAAAACAGGTAGAAGTAGACCTTAGTCCTCCAGCTCTTAGCATACTTTCTTCTCCAGGTTCTATAATTAATGGAGGAGCTGGATTTGTATTTTATCGAGTTTCACCTGATGTAGTTAAAACAGGAATTATGGTAGGTAATCTTTCTTTTAAATGTTTTAATGGAATTTTTACAGATAATAGAATATATGGATGTGCTTTTCCTTATCCATACTACTGGAAAAGGAAAAAGGCTATAGTTGTTTATGCAGAAGATAAAGCAGGGAATAGAGTTACAAATTCTATAAACTATTATTTTAAAAGGGTTAAATACAGAAGACCTATAATAAATATAGATGATAACTTTATAGAATCTAAAGTAAGACCATTATCTGACAAGGATATAAAAGACCCGGCACAGCTTTTTAGATATGTTAATGTTGAAATAAGAAAAAGAGATGAGGAACAGATACACAATATAACAAAAAATGTTTCCATTGTTGAACCTCTATTTAAAGGAGCATTTCAACAGTTGAAAAATTCCTCAATGCTTGGTGGTTTTGCAGATTATAGAAAATATAGATATAAAGGGAGAATAATAAAAGGTGCAGATGCATATCATAAAGGTATGGATTTTGCTTCAATAAAAAACGCTCCTGTTCATGCTGCAAATAATGGTGTAGTGGTTTTTACAGGATTTTTAGGGATATATGGTAATTCAGTTATTATTGAGCATGGAATGGGCATATTTACTCTTTATTCTCACTTAAGTGAGATATATGTTAAAGAGGGAGATAAAGTTGATAAAAAAACAGTTATAGCAAGAACAGATACGACAGGCCTTGCGAAAGGAGACCACCTTCACTTTGGAGTATTAATACAGGGACTGGAAGTTCATCCTATTGAATGGTTAGACCCAAAATGGATAAGTACCAGATTTGCAAGACCTTACAAAAGAATACAGATAAACTATCGGTAATTGAAACAAAAATAGCGTTATTATATATTATTTTAGATAGTTAGGGGTCGTAGCTCAGCTGGGAGAGCGTTGCCTCGGCATGGCAAAGGTCGCGGGTTCGAATCCCGCCGACTCCATTAAAATAAAAATCCAACACCTGTATAAAATCCATCTCTAAAAGCAGAAGGATTTGTTCTACTCCATCCTCTATTTAGATTATTGTATCCGTAAAATACAAAAAATAGATGATAATGAGTTTTAAACAGATAATCTATTCCCATTTCTATATCAAATTCTCTCTTTGTTCCAGCAAAAAAGTCGTGTTTTGTAAAAATTTTACTTCCGTCATATTTTTTTTGCATAATAAACCCTGAATTTATGAAAAATGTGAATACTGGTCTATCAAAATTTCCTATTATAAAAACTCTATTTTCCCAGAATATACCAAACAAAGGAGCCATAGGAGCTATATTTGGTGCTACTCTATGTCCATAGATGTAATAAGCTATTTCCATACTTGAAAAAAACTTGTTATAAATACCATCAAATCTTATATTTAATCCAAAATTAAAAGGTTTATCTGTAGGAACCTTATCTTCTCCAGCTCCATATTCTTCCTCAACTTTATCAATAAATGGTTTAAAGTTTTTTAAAGGTATATAAATTTCTGAGAATAATCCCCAATAGATTTTAAAGTTTTGAGTATCCTTTAAAGAAAAATAAAGCTTTGCATATATATCTGTCTGTAAAAACTGGTTATCTATATTCCCATCTCCAGTTCTTGCATCACCATAAAGAGTTCTAAGAAAAAACTCATATCTTAAGGATTTTTTTATATTATCTTTTATATCAACACTGAAGAAGTAGTTCGGTCTAAGAATAATACTCCTTATTCCCTGTACTTCTCCTGAGTAAAAACCTATTGAAAGTTCTTTTTTGTTATAAAAAGAAGACTTGCCAAAAGAAAAGCTAAATATAATTAACGTTATTATTACAACTATATTTATCATGTTGATTTAGTAAACCTTTAAATTTTGTATGGAAATCTAAGTTCAAAGCTGTAATCTGGAGCATCT